>JAFNVK010000018.1 GCA_017379815.1 Clostridia bacterium | reverse complement strand
GCTTCTCCCCGAGCATCACGAGGAGGACATCGACCTGATCTGTGAGGTCGGCGCAACCACCATTCGTCTGGCACACTATCAGCACGATCAGTATTTCTACGACCTGTGCGACGAGCGAGGTCTTGTGATCTGGGCAGAGATCCCCTATATCTCCAAGCATATGCCCGGCGGACGTGAAAACACGATCTCGCAGATGAAGGAGCTCATCACCCAGAACTACAACCACCCCTCCATCGTGGTCTGGGGTCTCTCCAACGAGATCTCCATCGGCGGTTCTGACGCCGATCTTCTGGAGAACCACCGCATCCTCAACGACCTCGCACACGAGATGGATAAGACCCGTCTGACCACGGTTGCCGCCGTTTCGATGTGCAAGATGGACGATCCCTACCTCCAGATCCCCGACGTCGTCTCCTACAACCACTACTTTGGCTGGTACGGCGGCGAGACCTCGATGAACGGCCCTTGGTTTGATAAGTTCCACGCAACGCACCCCAGCATCCCGATCGGCTGCTCCGAGTACGGCTGCGAGGCGCTCAACTGGCACACCTCGAACCCCCTGCAGGGCGACTACACCGAGGAATATCAGGCCTACTACCACGAGGAGCTGATCAAGCAGCTCTTCACCAGAAAGTTCATGTGGGCGACCCACGTTTGGAACATGTTCGACTTTGGCGCCGACGCACGCAGCGAGGGCGGCGAGAACGGACAGAACCACAAGGGTCTGGTCACCATGGACAGAAAGTACAAGAAGGACTCCTTCTACGCCTACAAGGCATGGCTCGTTTCCCCCGAGGTCGATCCCTTCGTGCATCTGTGCGGCAAGAGATATATTGACCGCGTGGAGGACGTGACCCGCGTCACCGTTTACTCCAACCTCCCCGAGGTCGAGCTCTTCGTCAACGGCGAGAGCCTTGGCAAGAAGACGGCCGAGGATCACTTCTTCTACTTTGACGTTCCGAACGTTGGCGAGAGCACGATCCTGGCCAAGGCCGCAGACATGACCGACGAGGGACAGATCCGCAAGGTGGACACCTTCAACGAGGCTTACCGTCTGGTCGAAAAGGGCGCCGTCCTCAACTGGTTCGATATCGTTGAGGTCGAGGGCAGACTTTCTCTCAACTCCAAGATGGGCGAGGTCATCAGCACCCTGCGCGGCAAGCTCATCTTCATGAAGCTGATGGGCAAGATGCTCGGCGGCGGCAAGAAGGGCGAGAAGAAGAAGGCCGCAGGCTTTGAGGTCACCTCCGAGATGATGGCCATGATGAACGGCTTTACCGTGCTGCGTCTGCTCACGATGGCCGGCGGCATGATGAACTGCGAGTTCTCCAAGGAGGATCTCCTCAAGCTGAACAAGAAGCTCAACCGCATCCGCCGTCCCAAGCCCCGGAAGGATTGATCCCTTCGAAAAAGCAAAACGGAATACAAAGAAGGCTGTCTCAACCGTTTGGTTGAGACAGCCTGTTTGTTTTTATCGGTTTGGTCCTTCAAGGAGATCAGCCCTGAGGAGCCGTCTCGGAGAAGAGGTGAGAAGCAACGAAGTAGTACACGTTGTCCGCCGTCTTGACGATGTACCAGTTGCCAAGCTCGGAGGTAGCCGCCAGGGTGACCTGGGTGCCTGCCGTCAGAACAGCGGCGGGGTTGTCGCTCGTCTTTGCGCTGACGTAGCAGTTGACGCTTGCCGTGGCATAGAGCTTCTTGCCCTCGGTCTCGCACGCGGTAAAGCCGGAGTTGCTTGCCAGGAGCTCCTCAAGAGAGAGGGGAGCAGGCTCACCCGATGCATTGGTGGTGAGGACCGAGCGATGCACGAAGTAGTAGCCCACCTCGTTCGTCTCCTTGTCGGTGATGGTGAAGATCGCCCACTCGGAGGAGAGTGCCACCACGTTCAGGGCATCCTTCTTGACGCGGTTGCCCACGCCGTTGAAGTCGGGATTCTCGATCTCCTTGTCGCCCTGCTTGATGTACTGCGCGATCACCTCGGGGGTGTTGCGGATCCAGCAGCTGTCGGTGCAGATATACATGGTTACGGGGGTCTCCAGCTTCTCAAAGCCGATCGACGCCCACTGCTCGATCACGCCCTCAAGCGTAACCGGAACGCCGCCCTTGATCTCGGAGAGATACTTGGCGTTGACGTAGTAGAGGTAAACCGAATCGGGGTCACCCTCCTTGTCGGCGGGAACGACCACGCGGATCTTGGCCCAGGTGCTCTCACCGATGGTGCCCAGGGCAACCACAGTCACCTCCTCGTCCTTCTGCAGCGTGCCCATCTCGGTCGAGTCGGCGTGTGCGTTGAAGCGGATGGTCAGCGTGTCGGCGGTAACGTACATGGTCTTGTAGGGGTTGCAGGCCGTGAAGGAGGCGGAGTAGTCGATCTTGTTGGGGTCAACGTACTCGGTTGCGGAAAGGTACTCGGACTTAACGAATCCAAAGGCCTCCGCTCCTGCCTTATCGGTGAACTTGATCTTGCTCCAGCCGTCGCCCGTAGCGACCACGGTGACCGTCTCGTTTGCCGAGAGCGTGCCCAGCGACTCAAGCTTGGCCGACGCATACTTGCGGATGTTGAGGCCGTCGGTGGTGACGTACATGGTGGTATCGGCGCAGGCGGTGAAGCTCTTGCCCATCAGGTCGGCGTTGGTGACCGAGTCACTCAGCACGTAATACTGCTGGCCGAGGTATTCCACCACGCTCCAGGTATCGTGATACTTGATGCGGTGCATCTCGGTGACCTTGGTCTTGATCACCACGGCGCCAACGACCGAATCCATCTCGGTCAGCAGTCTGACGTTATCGGAGAGAGTGTAGACCGTCTCGTCCACCTCGGTAAAGATAATCGGAGCATCGGGATCGGTCTCGGGATTGGTCTCGGGCAGAGTCTGCTGAGGATTGGTGTCCTGCGGATCCGACGTGCCCTGGAAGCAGGAGGTCATCGATGCGGCGAGCAGGCCGGCCAGAAGGAGCGCAAAAATTCTCTTTTTCATGTTCGTTATTCGTCCTTTCGTGATCAGTATCCAAATATTCTTGACACCAAGGCATACGCCTCGATAATAATCTAATGATAGTATATCATACAAAAAAAGGGTTGTCAATGATGATTTGAGCGAAATTTTACATTTTTTTCGCCACGGTAGTGAAAAAACGCGAAAAAAGCACCGCTCCCTTTTTCGGGGGAACGGTGCTTTCGCTTCAGTTGATATCCAGCGTGCCGTAGGCTCGTCCAGTCTCAAGCGCATCGCCGAGCAGCTCGGAGACGGTAACCAGCTCGTAGCCCTCCTCGTAAAGACGCTGAATGAGGATTACGGCGGCGTCGTAGGTGCTCTCGTAGATATCGTGCAGAAGCACGATCGAGCCGTCCTCCACCGCGGACATGACGTTCTCCACGATCCTGTTGACGCGGCGGTCGGCTTCCTCGTCCGAGATGCCGGAATAGTATTTGTTCTCCCAGTCGCAGGAGTCCACGTCCCAGCCGATCACGGCGTAGGGGCACTCGCGAATGCGCGCGGAGGTGATCCTTCCCCCGATGGGGCGCATCAGCTTGACCTCATAGCCCGGAACGGCCGAGAGGATCGCCTGGCGCGTGCGCTCAAGCTCCTCCTCGTAGCGCTCCTGCGTGCAGGAATCGTAGTAGTGGTCGGGATCGTGTGTGTATCCGTGAATGCCGATCTCGCAGCCGTGCTCCACGGCGTAGGAGAGAGCGTCACCGCCCGCGACGCGGTTGCCCACGACAAAGAAGGTGGCCTCAAAGCCATATCTTGCCAGCTCGTCCACAAGGGCCTTGGTACGCTCCACGTAGTGCTGCGGTCCGTCGTCAAAGGTGAGGGCCACGCGCTTCTTTGGCGGATCGTCGGGGCGTCCCATGGCGGGCACGTCCGGGTCGGGCTCGGTCTCGTTTCCGTCGGAGACGGACACGCCGTGAATGCAGCCGCACAGTCCGGGCAAAAGCAGGGACACAAGGCACAAAAGCGCCAGAGCGCGGAGAAACGAACGGGAAAAAGCAGAGCGGCAAGCAGGCATGGGAGTCTCCTTTCGGCAAAAGACGTTGCTTACCCTCATTATACCGCGAAAGGCGTTTTCTGTCAAGGAAAACCTTTCCGCAAAGCAGAAAAAGCGCCTCTCCCTGCAAGGCCTCCCGATGAAAGGCCGCCTTTCCCCTCACCTTTCCTTTGGTGCTTGACAATCTCCGGCTTTTGTGATACAATAGACCCGTTGAATCCGTTACACAAGGAGGATCTGTCATGAATCAGGAGCTCATCAACCGTCTGCCCTCACTCAAGGGCCGCACAAAGGCGGAGCTGTTGGAGATTTTGCAGCGCGAGGAATTCGGCTATCTGCCTCCCGCGCCCCTCTCGGTCACGGCCGAGGAGATCAAGCGCGACAAGCGCTTCTTTGGCGGCAAGGCACATCTGATCAGCCTGCGCCTTTGCGTGAAGGCCGACTTTGGCGAGTTCGCCTTCCCCGTTTACTATACCCTGCCCATGAAGACGGAAAAGCCGGTCCCCGCCTTCATTCACGTCAACTTTACCGACCTCGTGCCCGACAAGTACCAGCCCACCGAGGAGATCGTGGATCAGGGCTACGCTACCCTGACCTTCTGCTATAAGGACGTGACCTCGGACGACGGCGACTACACAAACGGCCTTGCCGGCGTGCTCTATCCCGACGGCGAGCCCGAGGGCGAGCGCATGGGCAAGATCGCCATGTGGGCATGGGCCGCTATGCGCGTGATGGACTACGCCATGACCCTGCCCGAGCTGGATCACGGCCGCATCAGCGTGGTGGGTCACTCCCGCCTCGGCAAGACCGCTCTGCTTGCCGGAGCGATGGACGAGCGCTTCTACTGCGCCTTCTCCAACGATTCGGGCTGCGGCGGCGCGGCGATCGCACGCGAGAACACGGGCGAGCGCGTGGCCGACATCTGCAAGCTCTTCCCCTACTGGTTCTGCCGCAAGTATCATACCTTTGCACAGAATGAGGAATCCATGCCCTACGATCAGCATTTTCTGCTGGCGGCCAACTATCCGAACCGCGTCTACGTGGCAAGCGGCATTGAGGACACCTGGGCCTGCCCGCCCAACGAATTCCTTGCCTGCGTTGCGGCAGGCGAGTACTACCGCGAGCAAGGATCCGTCGGCTTTATCCACGAGGGTGACTTCCCTGCCACCGAGCATCCCCTGCACGAGGGACGCATCGCCTACCACGTCCGCGAGGGCAGCCACTTCCTCAGCAGACGCGACTGGAATTACTTTATCCAATACCTTAACGCGCAAAAGTAACGTGCAGAAAGCACGCAGAACGAACGTATAAGGTTACGCGCAGAAAGCACGCAGAACGAACGTACAAAGTAACGCGCAATAAAAACGCCCGCCTCGCGATCGCGAGGCGGGCGGCTTTTTATGAACGGCGGGGAAAAACAGGCTTGCAGGTCAGGCCTTGCCCGCAATAAGCAGACGGATCGCGGCGATGGCCGTTCGGATCGCTTTGTCGGTGTCATGATCCTCCTCGGCGTCGGTGTCAAGACCTGCGTTGGCACGCTCCTGGTTCCAGATAACGTGGAAGACCGCGCCCGTGTGCAGTCCGCGCGCCGCGCCGACCGTAAAGAGCGTGGAGGCCTCCATCTCGCTGGCCAGCACGCCAAGGCGCTTCCAGGCCTCCCATTTTTCGAGAAGCGAAGCCGAGGTGGGCATATTTTGCGGACGGTGCTGACCGTAGAAGGCATCCTTGCTTTGCACAACGCCTGCGTGCGAGCGAAGTCCTTCCTCGTTTGCCGCCTGCATCAGGGCAAAAAGCACGTGCGGATCCGAAACGGCGGGGAACTCGGGGGGCGCGTACTCGTGAGAGGTTCCGTCCTGGCGCACGGCACCCGTGGCGATCACCACGTCACCGCTCTGCACGTCGAGCGAAATGCCTCCGCAGGTGCCCACGCGGATAAAGGTGTGCGCACCGCAGGCGGCAAGCTCCTCGACCGCGATGGCCGTGGAAGGGCCGCCGATGCCCGTGGAGCAGACCGTGACCGTCTCGCCGTCAAGCTCGCCGTTCCAGACGTTGAACTCGCGGTTAAGACCGACGTGAACGGGATTTTGCAGATGCGAAACGATCTTCTCGCATCGTCCGGGATCGCCGGGAAGAATGCACCATTTGCCAATGTCTCCGGGGGCAACGGGAACGTGAAATTGCTTTTGATCGGTTTTTAACATAGCCAAAGCTCTCCTTCGTGCGCCTGTGGGCGCGTGTATTCGGGATCTGCCTTTATTGTACCACAAAAGCGCGCTCGGCGCAAGGCTTTTTTACACGCCGCCCCACTTTTGCCGAAAAAACGCATTCTTTTTGAAAAAAGTTTTTGAAAAAATGCAAAAAACCTCTTTTCTTTTCTCTTTTTTTATTGTATAATAGACTTAGACGATTATATGTTATGCTGCGGAGAAGCGCTTTCGCCGCGGCGTAGGAAAGGATTCGAGTTACACCATGAAACAAAAGTACGCCATTACCGTTGCCGACATGGAGCTGAACATCATCAGCGACGCTTCCCCCGACGAGGTCGAGAACATCGTTAGCATCCTGGATCGCAGAATGCGCGACATCAACCTCAAGAGCCCCCGTTGCACCAAGAACGAGGCCGCGATCCTCTGCGCGCTCTCCTATTGCTCCGAGCGCATCGCCATGCAGGAGGCCTTCAAGAAGGTCGAGAAGGACGCCTTCCGCTTTGCCGGCGAGAACGAGAAGCTGAAGCAGACGATCGAGAGCATGCAGCTGGAAATGGATAACCTGCGCAAGGATGCCGCCGTAATGCGCTCCATCCTGGACCGCGCCTCCATCACGGCCGTAGCTCCCACCCCTGCCGAGACCGAGGTCAAGAAGCCCGAGGCCGCTCCCGAGGAGCCGGTTGCTCCCGCCCCCGCCGAAGCTCCCGTGGCTCCCGCAGAGGAGGACAGCCAGAAGAAGAACACCAAGCCGCAGAAGAATCGCGTCGGCACGATGTTCGATCTGTTGACCTTCAGCGATGTCTGATTCCTGCAAGGGACGAGGATTGCCCGAGCTGCTCTGCCCCGCAGGCTCTCCCGAGGCGCTTGACGCCGCCATCGAGGGAGGCGCGGACGCCGTTTACTTCGGCTCGTCGCAGTTCAATGCCCGTATGCACGCAAAAAACTTTGGCGGAGATGCTTTGCACTCCGCCGTTTTGCGTGCGCACGCCTACGGCGTAAAGACCTATCTCACGCTCAACACCCTGCTCTCCGACCGCGAGCTGCCCGCCTATCTTGCCGCCGCCGAGGAGGCGGCCGAGGCAGGGATCGACGCCCTGATCGTGGCGGATCTTGGCGGCGCGGCCGCCCTGCACCGCACCTATCCCGAGCTTGAGCTGCACGCCTCTACCCAGATGTCCGCGCACAACGCGGAGGCGGGAAGACTGTTGCAGTCGCTCGGCTTTTCGCGCATGGTCGTCGCGCGCGAGACGTCCTACGAGAACCTTTTGCAGCTCGTTCGCTCCTCCCCCATCGAGGTCGAATACTTCATTCACGGCGCGCTCTGCGTCAGCCATTCGGGGCAGTGCCTCTTCTCCTCCCTCGTGGGCGGACGAAGCGGCAACCGCGGCGAGTGCGCACAGCCCTGCCGCCTGCCCTACGCCTCCGCGCGGCGCGGCGAGAGCGCGGCCTATCCCCTCTCGCTCAAGGATCTTTCCCTGGCCGAGCACGTGCCCGAGCTGATCCGATCGGGCGTTTCCTCGCTTAAGATCGAGGGGCGCATGAAGTCCCCCGAGTACGTCCGCGACACGGCGCGCGTCTGGCGCAGACTGCTGGACGAGGGTCGGGGCGCAACGCCGAAGGAGATGCGCGAGCTTGCCGAGAGCTTTTCGCGCGGCGGCTTTACCGACGGCTATTTTACGGGACGGATCGGACGGAATATGCTTGGCGTCCGCTCGGACGCCGACAAGCGCGCAAGCCGAGAGGCCGAGCCCTTCCGCGGCATTACCCGACGCATTCCCCTGGAGGTTGAGGCGCGCATCCTGCGCGGAAAGCCCATGCAGCTCTCGCTCTCGGACGGACGGCACACGGCTACCGTCACGGGCGAATGCCCGCTGGAGGCGCAAAACGCTCCCCTCTCGCGCGAGAACGCCGAGCGAAGCCTGTTGAAGATGGGCAACACCCCCTACGAGGCAAAGCACTTTACGCTGACGCTGGACGAAGGGCTGATGGTTCCCGTCTCGCACCTGAACGACCTGCGCCGACGCGCCGTTGCCGCGCTGGAGGAACAGCGAGTACAAAAAGCCGACTTTGCGGTGCGCCCCTATGCGCCCTGCTCGTCGGCAGAGAAAAAATGCGCCCGCAGGAGCGGACGCTTTTACAGCGCCGCCCAGATCACCCCTGCGGCGCGCGCCTTCTTTGATCGCATCTATCTTCCCCTCGATCGCCACGAGGCGGGAATTGAGGGCGTGGTCCTTCCTCCCGTCATCTTTGACGGAGACGTGGAGACCGTCCGCAAAATGCTCCGTGAGGCAAAGGAGAGGGGCGCACGCTACGCGCTTCTCGGCAACCTCGGGCATCTTGCACTCGTGCGCGAGGCGGGAATGATCCCCGTTGGCGATTTCCGTCTCAACGCCACCAACAAGGAAAGCGTTGCCGCGCTGGAAACGCTCGGCCTTGAGGAGATCCTGCTCTCCCCCGAGCTGACCCTGCCCCAGATCCGCGATCTTACGGGGCCCTGCTCCGTCATCGTTTACGGACGCATTCCGCTGATGACGCTGGAGAAGTGCGTGGGGCGCGAGCTTGGCTCCTGCGCGGAGTGCACCGAAGGAGCGCTCACCCTGCGCGATCGCAGAGGCGCGGAGTTCCCCATCCTGTGGGAATGGGAGCATCGAAGCGTGATCTGCAATAGCCTCCCCACCTCAATGTCGGACAGACAGGACCGCCTGCTC
>JAFNVK010000144.1 GCA_017379815.1 Clostridia bacterium | reverse complement strand
GCCTCTCTTTCGCTTCCTCTTGCGGAAAAGCACCTCTGGGAGTGCGGAAAGGGACGGCTCTACGATCTCGTCTTTACCACCGAGCAGGAGGGGCACACCGACCTGCTCAAGGGATATTTCGGTCTGCGCGAGGTCGCCCTGACCAAGGGAAAGGGACTGACGCTCAACGGCAAGACCGTTTTTGGACGCTTTGTCCTTGACCAAGGCTTCTACCCGGAGGGGATCTACACCGCCCCCTCGGACGAGGCACTCCTCTTTGACATCGAGGCCTCCATGGCCTGCGGCTTTAACGGGGCAAGACTACACCAGAAGGTCTTTGAGCCGCGTTTTCTCTACCATGCCGACCGTCTTGGATACTTGGTCTGGGCCGAAACCGGGAACTGGGGATTGGATCACACGCAGGAAAATGCAATCTATCCCTTCCTCCCCGAGTGGCTGGAGGAAATCGAGAGGGATTTCTCGCACCCCTCGGTCATCGGCTGGTGTCCCTTCAACGAAACCTGGGACAAGGAGGGCCGCCGTCAGTGCAACGCCTTTCTGGACACGGTCTATGACGTCACGCGGGCGATCGACCGGACGCGCCCCGTGATCACCTCCAGCGGATCCTACCCGACCAAGCGCACCGACGTGCATGACGTGCATGACTACGAGCAAGACCCCGAAAGGCTCCGTTCCTATTACGCAGAGCTGAAGGACGGTGTCTGCTGCGACCAGCTTTATCGGCGCGACAAGAACCGCCAGGTCTTCGACCCGCGCCTGCCCGTATTCGTCAGCGAGTACGGCGGCATCGCGTGGGTCACAAAGAAGGACGGCAGTGCCTGGGGCTACGGCAAGAGTGTGGAGAGCGAGGAGGAATTCTTTGCTCGCCTGGAGGGATTGACCGATGCGCTTCTTGAAAACCGTGAGATCTTTGCCTTCTGCTACACCCAGCTGACCGACGTAGAGCAGGAGCAGAACGGACTTTTGACCTACCAAAGGGAATACAAATTTGCTCCCGAGCGATATCACCGCATCTTCTCCAAAAGGGCGGCGATCGAGGAAGAATAAAAAAGCCCACCCTTGCCAAGAAAAACCCGAAGAAGAAACGAAAGGATCCCTGTTATGAAAAAAGTCAGCTTTATCGTCATCGGTGCAGGAAACCGCGCAACGGCCTATTCGCGTTACGCCATCTCCGCCCCCGACAAGATGGAGATCGTGGGCGTGGCAGAGCCGATCAAGGCGCGCCGCGAGTCCATGCGCGATCAGTTCCACATTCCCGAGGAGAACTGCTTCTCGGATTGGAGCGAGATCCTCGCGCGTCCGAAAATGGCCGACGCCGCGATCATCTCCACGCAGGATCAGATGCACTACGAGCCCGCCATGAGGGCGATCGAGCTTGGCTACCATCTGCTCCTGGAAAAGCCCATGTCCCACCGTCCCGAGGAATGCGTTGCCATCGCAAAGGCGGCCGAGGAAAAGGGTGTGCACGTCATCATCGGTCACGTGCTGCGCTACGCCCCCTTCTTCACCGCACTGCGCAACGTCATCGCGAGCGGACGCATCGGCAAGGTGGTCAATATCGATCACGTCGAGGGGGTTGGCGACATTCATTACAGCCACAGCTTCGTGCGCGGCAGCTGGCACCGCGAGGAGGACAGCGCCCCCATGCTTCTGGCCAAGTCCTGCCACGATTTTGACCTGCTGCAATGGCTGGTCGATAAGGATTTTACGCGCGTGCAGTCCTTCGGCTCGCGAACGCACTTCTGCAAGGAGAACAAGCCCGAGGGCGCACCCAAGCGATGCATCGAGGGCTGCCCCCACGGAAAACCCTGCGTCTATAACGCCGTCAAGCGCTATTACGACGACAAGCAGAACGCCTGGTTCCGCAACGCGGCGGCCATGGCGGCGCAGTTTGACAACATCGCCACCGACGAGGAGATCGAGTGCGCTCTGCGCGAGACGCCCTACGGCTACTGCGTCTATGACAGCGACAACACGGTGGTCGATCACCAGACGGTGAACATGGAGTTTGAGGGCGGCGTGCTTGCCACCTTCACCATGAGTCCCTTCAACCGCGGCGGCCGCAGGATCCACGTCATGGGCACCGAGGGCGAGGTCTACGGTGACGCCGGCGTGGGCGACCTGACCGTCTTTACCTACCAAAACCGCAAGACCGTGGTGGAGAAAAGCTCGGATATCGTGCAGGACGAGACCATTCTCGGCGGACACGGCGGCGGAGATTCCCGCCTGATCAAGGCACTCTGCGAGCTGATCGCCACGGGGGAGACGAGCGTTTCCTACTGCTCGGCCATGACCTCGGCGCGCAACCATCTGGCCGTCTTTGCGGCCGAGGAGGCACGTCACACGGGCACCGTGGTGGACGTTGCCGAATACGAAAAGCGCTTTTTGTAAAAGAGCATAAAAAAGAGACCGTCCCAAATGCGTATGCAAAAGGGACGGCCTTTTTTCTTTTCCGGGGGCTTGCATTCCCCGGCATTCTGTGCTATACTGTATTTGTCCGATCCAAACGCTTACCCCAAGGAGGAAAACCATGAAAAGATTGATCTGTATGCTCGTTTTGCTCTGCCTCTCCCTGCTTACTCTTGCAGGCTGTCAACGTCCAAACGATCCCTATCAGGAGGCCATGGCGCTTCTGGAGCAGGGCAAGATTGAGGAGGCCTATGAGCTTCTGCTCTCGATCGGTGACCGCGAGGACGCCAAAAAGGAGCTGGCGCATTTTTATACCGTACCCGTAAAGAGCAACAGCACGTACACCGCTCCATCGGTAGAACTGACACAGGAATACTCCTACACCTACAATGAGAAGAATCTCCCCGTACAGATCCTTACCAATGGAACCCTGAGCGGGACGCAAAGCACAACCTACACCTACGATGAAAAGGGCAACCTGATCAAAGAGGTTGACGTATACGTTAACCAATCCTCGCAGATCTACGAATACGTCTACGACGCCGAGGGGCGGATCCTCAAGAAAATCCGAATCGACACAAATAGCCAGCAGTACACCGACGAATACACCTACGATAGCACGGGAAAGCTGATCGCACTGCTGCAAACGAACCCCTCGGGCAAAGCAACGGCGCATACCTACACCTATGATGCCGACGGAAACCGCGTAGGCGAAACCGTCGTCCACCCCGACCGATTCAGATCCTTTTACACCTATGCGGCCGACGGTGAGCTGATCCTGCGCGTCAAGGTGAGCGGCGACGGCCAGGAATGGGCGCGCTATGAGCTTACCTATGACGAGAATGGCCGCCTGCTCCGCAAGGTGGACCGTATGCAAGGCTCCTACGAGAAGGCCGAGGACTACTCCTACGACGAGAACGGCAATCTCGTCCAAAAGCTTAAAAATGACGGATGCACCACCCAAACCTACACCTATACCTATGACGAGCGCGGCAACCGCCTCACCGAGACCCACGTTGCACCGGGCGGTGTGGTGCGCTCGGTGATTGAGCACACCTACGATACCAACGACCGTCTGATCCAAACGAAAAAAGGAGACACCGTTACCACCTACGCCTACGACGAAGAAGGACACCTGATGCGCAAGGAGGAGGTCTTGCCGAGCGGAAAGAAAAACGTTTTTGCCTACACCTACAACGAAAGAGGCAGGCTGATCGAAAGCTTGATCACACGGGTGCTTTCCTCCGGCAAGGAGAACAACTACCGATACGTTTATGACGCCTACGGAAATCCGGTCCACTCTGTCGAGCCCAATCTGGACGGCAGCACGTCGGAGGTCACGTCCGAATACAAGCTCGTTTACATTCCCTTCCCCCTCTCCGAGCAGATCCTGGAGCTGGGGCTGATCCAAGCGATCCCTTCGGCAGAATAATCCACCGAAAGGCCAACCAAAAGGAGAAAAACCAATGAAACGCTTGCTTTGCCTGTTGCTTCTGCTCTCCCTGTTCACGCTTTCCCTTCTCTCCTGCGGCGAGGAGGCCTCCGACTATCGCCAAGCGAAGACCTTGATCGAGCAGGGCGAGCTTGCCAAGGCCTACGATCTGCTTCTCTCTCTTGGCGACTACAAGGACGCCGAGGAGCTGCTCGAACATTTCTGCTTCGTTCCCACGGAGGGCTCGTCCACGATCTTCTGCGACTGGGGGCAGACTCCTTTGCCCGGCTGCGAATACGTCTTTACCTATACCGAAACGGGCCTGCTGACGAAATACGATCGTGCGGGCGATACTACGGTCTATGTCTACGACGAGCAGGGCCATCTCCTGGAGGAGCGCCTCACCCGCTCATGCGACGAGCAGGGCTGTCTCTCGGAAGCGCCTGACACCGGCTCCACCCATACTACCCTCTATACCTATGACGAGCACGGCAATCGGATCAGCATGGTCCGTGTCCGTACAGACGAGGAATGGGAGATATGGTACTACGAGGAATACACCTACGACGAAAAGGGCAACCTCCTGACCGAAACGCATTTCTCCAAGGATCCCAACGCGGCCGATCTCCCCGTCGAGCTTCCCTTCCGTCAGGAGCTGGCCTACGCCTATGCCTATGACCGGGAAGGACGCGTGATCCGCAAGGAGCGGACCTGCGAGGACGACAAGCAGGTCATGGAATACCGCTACGACAACGCCGGTCTTCTTCTCGAGGAGCGGTTTACCCAAAATGAGGGTGCAGCCGTGGTCACTACCTACGTCTATGACGAGGCAGGCAGGATCCTCCGCTCGGCATCCCCGGAGAAAGAGGTCAATTATACCTACGACGGGCATGGAAACCTGACCCGGAAGGAGAGCCTCACCGCCTCCGTCGGCGGCTACACCAGCCTCTCGACCGACACCTACGAATACACCTACGACGAGAGCGGCAGAGTGATCAAGCGCGTGGAGGACCTCGCGGGGCTTAAGCCCTGCGTGTACGAATTCGTCTACGACGAGGACGGCGTGCTCCTGGAGCAGATCCGCACCAGCCAGTCGGCCGACTACAACGTAGAGACCGTTGTCCGTGAGCGCTATGACCCTTACGGGAATGTGATCGAGAAGACCGTTACGAGTGTCGGCCTCATCACCACCGTCACCACAATGACCTACAAGCTTGCCTATCTCTCCCCCGAGAACGGCGCCTTCATTCAATCCATCGTCGACTCGATCTTCCCCTGATCCAAAAGAAAAAACACCCCCGATGCCCTTGTTCAAGGCATCGGGGGGATCTTATTTTTGTGTGGGGATCATTCCGCGAAGCGGTAGGAGCCGCCGCCAAGGCAGGCCGTAAAGCCGCCGGGAAGCGTCACCCTTGCCGTAACGCCCTCGGGAATGTCAAACTCG
>JAFNVK010000143.1 GCA_017379815.1 Clostridia bacterium | reverse complement strand
CGGCGCGGGAAAGCGGAAGGAAATGAACGACGTCATCGGCACTCTGTTCACCTTTATTGCCGCATTGGCACTGGTCTTCTCTTGCGCAATGCTTTGTGCACAAGGGTGGATCCTGGACACGATGAAGATCCCCGCAGAATCCTATGAAATGGCAAGAGCTTATCTGGTGATCTGCTCCGGAGGCCTGCTCTTTACCGCAGGCTACAATATGGTGTCCGCGGTCCTGCGCGGAATGGGAGATGCAAAGCGGCCCTTCCTGTTTATTGGAATCGCTTCTGCCGTCAACCTCGTATTGGATATCCTGTTCACCGGGATTTTCGGTTGGGGTGTAGCAGGTGCTGCTTGGGCAACCATCATTGGCCAGGGAGTGTCCTTCGTTTTCTCCCTGTTCTATCTTTTCCGCAAAAAGGAATCCTTCGGCTTTGATTTTCAGCGGCAAAGCTTTGCTCCGAAATGGAAATACGTTGGCATGATTGCAGGGCTTGGAACGCCCATGGCAATACAGTCCGGCTGCATCAACCTTTCTATGCTTGTGGTCAACGCGATGATCAACGAGATCGGCGTTGTGGCCTCTGCCACCTTTGGCGTGGGCGTGAGAATAGACGATATCGTAAACAAGATCTCGCAGGGCATACAGTACGCCGCCGTTCCGATGATCAGCCAGAACATCGGCGCCAAGAAGCTCGACCGCGCGAAGAAGGTGGTGCATATTTCCTGGATCTACTCCGCCGGGCTGACGGTCTTCTTCATGGTATTGTACGTAACGCTTGGGAAATACCTCTTTATGGTCTTCTCCGACGATCCCTTGGTTCACGGGATGTCCGGCGAATTTGTCAAGGCGATCCTTTGGATGTTCCCTGCTCTTGCCGTCATGCGCGGAAGCGGTGCGTTTGTCCAGGGCATCGGCAACGCCAAGCTGAGCATGGTCTTGGCACTTCTGGACGGAGTGGTGCTCAGAATTGGGCTTAGCTGGCTCTTTGGCATCTTCTTTGGTTGGGGCTTCTTTGGCTTTGTGCTGGGTTACGGTCTTGCGCCCTACGGATACGCTATCCCAAGCATGCTCTATTTCCTTGCCGGAAAATGGCAAAAGCGAAAGGCTCTGGCGGAAGATATTTGATTTGCATGAATAGAAACCCCGCCCTCCTGCTACGGCAGGAGGGCGGGGGTTTGTATGCTTTTGGCTCGCTCACGCCTTCTTGCGCTTGCGGAGCAGGTATTCGTCAAGCAGCTCCTTGACGTTGTCGGGGATTTCCCTTGCGACAGGACACATCGCCGCGTTGGCCATGCGCGAGGCAAAGGCCGTGATAAAGTCGATGTCCTTTTGCATCTGCTCGGTCTTCATGACGGCCGCCGTATCGTAGCGGTTGTGAATGGGGGCCAGATCCCTTCCCGCGGCGCGGGCAAAGGAGACTGCGGGCACGCCCTTATCGGCAAAGGGAGTGGAATCACTGGAATAAACGTCCTGATAAGCCTTGACCTGGAATCCCAGTTCATCGCCCAGATAGCTGATGTAGTGAACGAGCGGCTTTTCTGCCGTGGCACAGGCGATAAACTTGCCCATGATGCATCCGATCATATCCAAATTGATCACGAGTGCTGCGTTCTTCAGCTCCTCCTCATGCTTTTCGCAGTAGGCCTTCGAGCCGAGCAGTCCGCGCTCCTCACTTCCGCAGAAGATAAAGCGCATGCTGTATCGCGGCGTGTTCTTGGAAAAATACTCCGCCATGGAGAGAAGTCCAACGCAGCCCGACATATTGTCGTACGCTCCCTGCGAGAGCGAGGTGCTGTCGTAATGCGCGGTAAAGAGGATCTGCTGATCGATCTCGCCCTTGACGTCGGCGATCACGTTGTGGGAGCTTCCCTTGTATTCGTCCTGCTTGAGCGTGATCTTCGCCGTTTTTGCACCCTTGTTGATGATGGCAACGGCGTCCTTGGCGTTGATGTTGACGCCCGGGATCTTTTCGCCCTTGGAGACGTAGGAGCGAAGCTCGCGCTGGTCAATATCGTGATCGGCAAAATTGACGTTTCCGTCGTAAGAGATAAAGCCGACCGCGCCGTTATCCAAGAGGTCGCGGTATCTCCAATAGCCGAGATAGCCGTCAAAGAGGACGATCTTGCCGCGGCAGAGAGAAAGCGAATAGCGGTCTCCCTCGGTCAGGTAGTAAAGCGGAGCCTCTACCTCGCCGCATCCCGCGCAGAGATAGCCTCGGCAAGGGATCTCTTGGCCGTCCACCGTAAGCGTTGCCTCGCGGATGGTGGCCATGTCCACCTCAAAGGCCTCAAGGCTTGCCGAAAGGCCAAGCTCGGCGCACACGCTCTGCAGATACTTGGCGGTGCGAAGCTCCTCGGCGCTTCCTCCCATGCGTACGTATGCGGTATCCGCAAAGATCCGTTCGATCAGTTCCGATTTCATGATTCGGTTTCCTTTCCGTAGTTCTTTTTTTGTATTGTAGGGCCGTTTTTCTTCAGCCACCCATTCCATTTGCGGTATTCGGGGCAAATCGAATAAAGCAGCTCGTAAAAGCGCTTGGAGTGGTTCATCTCCCGCCGGTGGCAAAGCTCGTGCGCCACAACGGCATCCAGCACCTGGGGCGGCGCCAGCATCAACAGGCAGTTGAAGTTGAGATTGCCGCTTGACGAGCAGCTTCCCCAGCGCGTTTTTTGATGTCGGATCGTAATGCGCCCGTAGCTCACGCCAAGCCGCTCGGCGTAATGGCGCACGCGCTCGGGGATCACGCGTCTTGCGCGCTCGGTAAGAGCCAAAAGCTCCTCCTGCGTAAGAGGGGTCACCGTTCCCATCGCGCGCTCCTTCTCGGCAAGGCGGGCGAGCTGCTTCTCGATCCAATCGGCATGCGCAAGCACGAAGTGGCGGATTGCCTCCTCGCGCATTTGCCTCGGTGCGCGCACGAGCACGCTCCCGTTCTTGATCTGCAGGGCAACCGTTTTGCGGTCGCTTCGCAGGACGGTATAGTCCATGTACTCGCCTCCTCTCCTGTTTTCCTTCTCTTGGGAAAAGATCCCCCTCCGCATAATGGCGAAGGGGGATGATTGCACCCGGATCAACCCTGCGTGGAGTAGTTGGGTGCCTCCTTGGTGATGTTGATGTCGTGCGGGTGAGACTCGCGCAGACCTGCACCGGTGATGCGAACGAACTGACCCGTTGCCTTGAGCGTCTCGATGTCGGGAGCGCCGCAATAGCCCATGCCCGAGCGGAGACCGCCCATCAGCTGATAAACCGTGTCGGCAACGCTTCCCTTGTAAGGAACGCGGCCCTCGACTCCCTCGGGAACCAGCTTCTTGTTGTTCTCCTGGAAGTAACGGTCCTTGGAGCCGTTCTCCATAGCGGCGATCGAGCCCATGCCGCGGTAGACCTTGAAGCGTCTGCCCTGGTAAAGCTCCTCCTCACCGGGGCTCTCGTGGCAGCCGGCCAGGAGCGAGCCGATCATGATGACGTTCGCACCTGCGGCGATCGCCTTGGTCATGTCGCCCGAATACTTGATACCGCCGTCGGCGATAACGGGAATATTATACTTTGCTGCCTCCTCGGCGGCGTCGTAGATCGCGGTGATCTGGGGTACGCCGATACCTGCAACGATACGGGTGGTACAGATCGAACCGGGACCGATACCCACCTTGATGGCGTCGGCACCTGCGGCGATCAGATCGTGTGCCGCAGCAGCCGTGGCAATATTACCCGCAACGATCTGTGCCTCGGGATATGCCTCCTTAACGGCGGAAAGGCTGCGGATGATGTTTGCGGAATGTCCGTGTGCGGAATCGAGCACGAGGAAGTCTACGCCGGCGTCGAGCAAAGCACCTGCGCGGTCAACCACGTCTCTCGTTACGCCGATAGCGGCGCCGCAAAGCAGACGTCCGTTGGCGTCCTTTGCCGAGTTGGGGTATTTGGTAGCCTTTTCAATATCCTTAATGGTGATCAGTCCGCGAAGAATGCCGTCCTTATCCACGATCGGAAGCTTCTCGATGCGGTGGTGGCGCAGGATCTCCTGTGCCTGTGCAAGATCGGTTCCCTCGGGAGCGGTAACGAGATTGTTCTTGGTCATCACGTCGCTGATGCGTACGTTGAAATCCACCATGAAGCGCATATCGCGGTTGGTAATGATGCCGACCAGCTTTTTGTTCTCGTCACAGATCGGAACGCCGGAGATGCGGAACTTGTGCATCAGATTCTCTGCCTCGTAAACGAGGTTGTCCGGATGCAGGAAGATCGGATTGGTGATGACGCCGTTTTCGCTTCTCTTTACGCGGTCTACCATCTCTGCCTGGCGGTCGATGCTCATGTTCTTGTGGATGGTGCCGACACCGCCCTCGCGTGCCATGGCGATCGCCATTTCTGCCTCGGTAACGGTATCCATTGCCGAGCTCATCAGCGGAATGTTGAGGGTGATGCGGTTGGTCAGGCGCGTTTTGAGGCTGATGTCCGCGGGAAGCACCTCGCTCTTTGCGGGGATCAGCAAAACATCGTCAAAGGTCAGACCTTCTTTCAGAAATTTTTCGTTGAAGTTCATAGCTTCATCTCCTTGCCCGATAGATTTTTTCCATTATAGCAAAACTTTCTCCCCTTGTCAACACAAAATTGCGTTTTTTTCCGAAAAGTGAGAAAAAGCATAAATCTTTTAGTTATTTTTTATCGCATATGCGCACGCGTACGAGCGCATAAAAGTTTAGGGCTGATCCTGCGCGTCAAGGCGTTTTCCGTTCCTTTCCCAAAGGAAGGACAGAAGAAGCAAGAGCAGGTAAAAAGCAAGACAAAGATAAACGAACAGATTGCCAACGGCGGTATAGAGCGTGCCTCCGCCGCCCGGGGTCAGGCTTCCCGCAAGGTAGCCCTCCTCAAGAGGGGGGAGCAGCTCGACGAGCTCTCCCTTTGCCGTAATAAGCGCGGAAACGCCCGTATTGGCGGCGCGCGCCACGGGGAGTCCGTTCTCCACCGCACGCAGGCGAGCCTGTGCCATATGCATATAAACGGCCGCCGAATCGCGGAACCAGGAATCGTTCGTGCCAAGGGCGATCAGCTTGGCTCCGTCGCGTGCGGCGTCAAGCGCCAGGACCTCATAGATGGAGTCAAAGCAGACCAGGCCTCCGACCTCTGTTCCGTTGACCGAGAACAGGTTGGAATCCGTGCCGGGGGTAAGGTCGTCCTCCAGCATAGAAATGTTGGCCAGAAACGGCAACAGAGCGGTGATCACGCCGCGCATGGGCACGTACTCGCCAAAGGGCACGAGATGCCGCTTGGCGTAAAAGCTCTCGCGAATGCTCCCGTCGGGATCGACCTGATAGATGGCGTTGTATTCCCCGCCCTCGTCCCGATAGATCGCGCCGACGAGCAGCGTGACACCGCACTCGCGCGCAAGATCCGAAACGTACCGCGTATAGGAATCGCTCTGATTCAGTGCGTACGGAATGGCCGTCTCGGCCCAGACCACGATCTCGGCCCCCTCGGCAGCGGCCTGCCTCGTAAGACGGGCGTGCACCTCACGGATACGCTCTCCCGTGGAGGAATCCCATTTCTCATGCGAATCGATATTGCCTTGAATGACGGCAACCGATACGGTCTCCCCATCCTCGGGCAATGCCATGCGGATTCCGCCGAAAAGGAGCATGGAGAAAACGCAAGCCCCTGCCGTGATCCCGCAAAGCAGAGCGCGCTTTCGGGAAAGCAGAATACAGGCAAGCAATCCGTTGACCAGAAGGATCATAAAGCTGACGAAGTAAGAGCCGAGGAGAGATACGTTCTGCAGGATCGGCAGACACTCTACCTGTCCCAAGGCAAGCCTTCCCCAGGGAACGCCGGTCCAGCCCAAGGTGGAGGACCACTCAAAGACCGTCCAGAGTGCGGCAAAGACGAAGGGGCGAAGCATGGGAGCACGCTCGTAGATCCCACGTCCCGCAAGAAGGCGGTACAGAAGGAAGACCAAGCCGCCGGGGATCGCCTGCAGGAGCGAAAGGCCAAGCCAGCCCGCAAGAACGACACCGACGGAGGCGGCGTTGTCAAGTCCTGCAAAATCCAACGGATACAATTGGAAAAACCAATGGTAGATCACGAGGTAATAGGCGTAAACCGTCAAAAAGCCGTAGCCGTAGGCCTTGCGGAGCGAGACGCCGCGATCCTCCAGCAGGCGGTAAACGCCAAGGAGCATGGGGATCATGGTGAACCACTGCAAAAAGCCGATCTGCGGCAAAACCAGGGTAAGAGCGGTCAGGAGTCCGCCCAAAAGCATCAGCAAAAGCGATCTTCGCTGCTCGGATACCGTCACGTTCCTTCCCTCCCTTCGTGATGGTCAATGCATACGCGCGTTATGCGTCTTCAAATTCGGATAAAAACCAGATCTCACGGCGGTCAAGCTCAAAGCGCCGTCCGTTCAGATACTGCAAAGCGCCGCTATCCTCCCGAAAGGCAAATTCCAGACGGAAGGCGTAAAGCGCCTGGTGCTTATATCCCTTTTCGCGGTCGTTGCGGTTGACGCCGTATTTGCCGTCTCCCACCAAGGGGTGGCCGACGTGTGCCAGGTGGGCGCGGATCTGGTGCGTGCGTCCCGTGACCAGCTCGACCTCAAGCAAGCTCTTATCCTCCCGCTCGCTCAGGACGCGGTATTTCGTGATGATCTCCTTAAAGCCGGGCTTGCGCACGTCCGAGATCTCTACCAGATTGTCATCGCTGTTCTTTTTGAGCCAGCCCGTAAGCGTGGCCCGACGGGGCTTCGGACAGCCGTGAACGGCGCAAAGATAAAACTTGCGCAGCTCGTCGTTGCGGATCTTCTCGTTCATGATCCGCAAAGCCTCGGCCGTCTTGGCCGCGATCACGATACCGCCCGTGTTGCGGTCGATGCGGTTGCAGAGCGCGGGCGCAAAGGATTGCTCCGCCTCGGGATCGTATTCTCCCTTCTGGGCGAGATAGGCCTTGACGTGCATGATCAGGGTATTCTCGGCCGCGGCGGTATCCTCATGCACAAGAACGCCCGGGCGCTTGTTGAGCAAAAGGATCTGCTCGTCCTCGTAAAGGATATTCAGCTTTGGGCGGATGCGGAAAAGCGCGGACTGATCCGTCTCCGGCGAGGCAAAGAACTCCTCGCGGATAAAGAGCTGGATCTCGTCTCCCTCGCAAAGCATATAGCTCTGCTGGGTGCGCGCACGGTTGACCTTGATCTTCTTGGTGCGGATGTATTTGTAGAGCAAGGACATGGGAAGCCCCTTGACGGCCTTGGACAAAAACTTGTCCAGCCGCTGCCCTGCATCGTTCCGACCAACGGTAATGGATCTCATGAGCAATAATGGGGGCTGCCGACCGAGGCCGGTGCGGCAGTCCCATTCTCCTTGTCAGATTTAGAGGGTACCGAAAATACGGTCTCCCGCATCTCCGAGTCCCGGCAGAATATACGCGTGATCGTTGAGGCATTCGTCAAGAGCGGCGGTGTAAATATCCACGTCGGGATGCTCCTCCTGCAGTCTCTTTACTCCCTCGGGAGATGCCACAAGGCACATAAAGCGGATCTGCTTGCAGCCGCGCTTCTTGATCATGGTGATCGCATCGGCGGCAGAGCCACCCGTTGCCAGCATCGGATCGACCAGGATCACGATGCGGTCCTCAATGTCGGGCGGAAGCTTGCAATAGTACTCCACCGGCACGTGCGTCTTTTCGTCACGGTAAAGACCGATATGGCCTACTTTGGCGACGGGGATCAGACGGAGAAGCCCGTCCACCATGCCAAGTCCTGCACGCAGAATGGGCACGATGGCCAGCTTTTTGCCGCTGATCATCTTAGCCTTCATTTTGGTCAGGGGCGTTTCGATGGTGACCTCGCCCAGGGGCAGGTCTCTCGTCAGCTCGTAGCCCATCAGCATAGCGATCTCCTCGAGCAGCTCGCGGAAATCCTTGGAGCCCGTCTTCTTGTTGCGCATAATGGAAAGCTTGTGCGTGATCAGGGGATGATCCAGAATATTCAACTCACTCATTTTACCGTCTCCTTTTTCCTGATTGAACAGATCTTTTTTGTGCTGCGGTGGTTCGGTTGATAAGACCATTATACAACGGTTTCTCGCTTTTTTCAAGGGAATTTTGCAAAATATCTGTTGCTTTTTTTCGCAAAAACATTTACAAGCGAGAAAAAATATGTTAAAATACAATGAGATATTATAGGGAGGAGGATAGGTATGCCGTTTTCTCAGCGAACGGTCGGCATTTACACGCTCGGCTGTAAGGTCAATCAATACGAATCCGAGGCGATCGCCGAGGCTCTTGAATCACGCGGCTTTACCGTCTGCTCTCCCACTCTTCCCTGCGACGCCTACGTCATCAACACCTGCACGGTAACGGCGGAATCCGATCGAAAGGCAAGACAGTTCATCCGCCGCGCCATTCACCAAAACCCCCGTGCATTCGTGCTGGTCACGGGCTGCCTTGCCCAGACTCAGCCGCATTCGGTCGCCTCGATCCCCGGCGTGGATTGTGTTTGCGGAAACGCCGAAAAGCTGGCCGTTGCAAGAGAGACCGAGCGCCTCTTTGCCGAGGGTAAAAAGCCGGAACGGGCAAGCATTCTCGTTTCTCCCCCCGATGCCAAGGGCTTTGAGCCGATGTGCATCTCTCGCTTTGACCGCACCCGTGCCTACGTCAAGATCGAGGACGGCTGCGAGAACCACTGCACCTATTGCATCATTCCCGCGGCGCGCGGAAAAGTGCGCTCCAAGGCGCCCGAGGAGGTG
>JAFNVK010000142.1 GCA_017379815.1 Clostridia bacterium | reverse complement strand
CTATGCGGCAGTCATTGATCAGGTCTATCCCGAGGGGTGCGTCACCTATGAGGGCGGGGCATTTTCGGACGACAATTTCTACGGCGAGAATTTTGCTGAGGATAGCGCCATGCAGTACAAGAACACGGTGCGCGGCTATCGCGCGATCGTGGACGGCGAGACGGACATCCTCTTTTGCGCCGCTCCCTCCGAGGAGCAGAAGCAATATGCCGCGGACATGGGTGTGGAGCTGGTCTACGTGCCCATCGGCCTTGAGGGCTTCGTCTTCTTCGTCAATGAGAATAACCCCGTGGACGACTTGACGGTCGAGCAGATCCGCGGCATCTATGCGGGCGACTACAAAAACTGGCGTGAGGTTGGGGGCGCGGATCGCGTGATCAATCCCGTTACGCGCCTTGCGGGAAGTGGAAGCCAGACCGCCTTTGAGCGCTTTATGGGAGATCGCGAGATCGGACGAAAGTCGCTGCTTTCCATCACGGGAGCGTCCATCGGCTTTTCCTTCCGCTACTACATGGACGGCATCGTGGGGAACGAGAAGGTCAAGATGCTCTCGCTGAACGGCGTTTATCCAAGCGCCGAGAACATTCAAAACCGCACCTATCCGATCGTGGCACAGTTCTACGCCATCTATCGGGCGGACAACCAAAACGAAAATATCCCGCTCCTGATCGAGTGGCTGCTCTCCGAGGAGGGGCAGGCGCTCATCGAGGCGAGCGGATACGTGCGCATCCAATAATAAAAAAGCATCCGCGAATGCCGTTCGTTGCATTCGCGGATGTTTTTTTACCGTGTCAATTCGTCTTGTCCTTGCTCTTTTGCTTATACAGGCGGAAGAGGTCAAGATGCTCGCGCCCTTGCAGGGGGAGCGTTGCCAAAAAGAGCGACGTTCCGAGCAGCACCAGCAGGGCGGCGGGGATAACGTCGGCCAGGTGCGTGGTGGTGTAGACCGAAATGGGCATGCTCATCTGCTCACGGTAGGCGTGGCGCAGGACGAAGGGAAAGGTCGTGTAGAGCAGGGGGAGAAGTCCGCCAAGCAGAAAGCAGACGCGGTTCGGGCAAACGAAGCGCAAAAGCTTCTTGGCGCGGTTGGAGAGCCGATCGGTCGGGGATTTGGAAAAGGCGTAGACCGCGCAGATCCCGGATGCCAGCGCGATCACTCCGTGGAGCGCGAGCGCGACCCAAAAGAGGATCACGGCGATGCTCATGGTGTAGGAGAAGCGCATGGCCGCAACCGAGGAGCCTGTGGAGACAAGAGCACCTTGGCACTCACGCCAGGTGTTTTGCACCATGGTAAAGAGGCTCATGGTCTCGTGCGCCGTATCCTGATAGATGAAATAGAGGTGCGGGATCAGGGCGTAGAGGAGCAGAAGCAAAAAGCTGATGGCGGGCAGGAGATAGGCCGCGTAAATGACGCGGCGCGCCGACGTGGGAGAGAGGGGCTTCATTTCAGCTCGCCTGCCAGCTTTCCCTCCATCAGGAAGGCGGCCTCCATGTCGGCACAGCAAACGGCGTAGGCCAGGGGGAACATCTCAAGCGCGCGACCGACGTTGTTGGTGTCCTCGGTGCCCGAAAATCCCATGTGATAGCGAATGGCAAAGGCCTCGTCGCGCGTCAGGCGCATAAAGCCGGACACGATGTAGACGGATTTTTCGCCGTGGCCGTAGGGAAGGTTATCCTCGATGGTGTAGTAGGGCGCGCTCACCCACTTGCCGTTCTCGTCCTTGACGTTGCGGAAGCTGGTCTTGTAGAAGTTGACCTTGCAGATGTCGTGGAGCAGGCCTGCGATGGCAATGCTCTCGTCGCTGTATTCGATCTTGTAAAGCTCCTTCATGCGGGGGCGGTTGAGAATATCCACGAGGCAATCGTAAACGTTGAGACTGTGTGCCAGCAGGCCGCCCTCGTGTGCGCCGTGGTAGCGGGTGGAGGCAGGAGCGGTGAAGAAGTCGCTCTTCTGGAGGAACTCCAAAAGCTTATCCGCACCCTCGCGCGTGATCTTTTCATTGAAGATCTGCAGGAAGCGTTCTTGGTTGGTCATAGCGGTAGATCCTTTCTCGCCCCTTTGGGGCATGCGTTTGTTTCTTCTTTTATTTTACCACAAGGCGGCGAAAAAGTAAAGAGCTTTTTTCGTTTTCGGCGATTTGCCAAGAAGGGGAAGAGAAAGAGGGGCTGAGCCGTTGGCTCAGCCCCTGTGCGGTATTGTGTTTATTCCTTTTCGGGGATCAGAAGGCCGTAGCCTCCGTCGTGACGGGTATAGACCACGCAGGTAGCACCGCTCTGGTCATCGTTGAACACGAAGAACTGATGACCCAGGAGATTCATCTGGAGAATGGCCTCCTCGGGGGACATGGGCTTCGTGGGATAGGTCTTTGTGCGGAGGATATCGTCTTCATCTGCCTCCAGATCGTCAAACTCCTCAACTGCGGGCAGGGCAAAGGTGTTGTCGCGCAGACGCTTGGCAAGTCTGGTCTTATTCTTGCGGATCTGCCGCTCGATGTTGGCGCAAGCACCGTCGAGCGCGTCACGGAAGCTTTCGGCGCGCACCTCACTGCGGAAGAGCGTGCCTCCCACGCCGATCGTGATCTCGATGCTCTTCTCGTTCCGCTTGTGGCTCAGCGTCACGGTAGCGTCGCCTTGGCCGGGGAAGAACTTGTCAAGCTTTGCAAGCTTTTTGTCGATCAGAGCCTTCATGTCGTCATACACGTTCATTTGTCTGCCGATTACGTTGATCTTCATACGGGCGTCCTTGCCTTTCTTCGAGTATCGCCGAGGAAGAAAGCCATGTGCTTGCTTCCTTGGCATCTTTAGTATAGCACACTTTTTGAGAAATGTAAATAAGAACCAAAGATTTTTTTATTGCCCTCGTGCGATTTGTTGAAAATGACGAAAGCCGCCCGAGAAAAATTCTACATTGGCATTGACACGAAGCGGAAAAATTGGTATAATAAAAGAAGAGTGTGCCCCCTTTTTTGGGGGAGAGAAGGAGAGAGCAAGATGAACACGGTTGACGAGCGGATCCGCAAGCTGCGCGCGCAGATCTCTTACCACGCAAAGCGCTACTACGTGGACGACGACCCCGAGATCTCGGATTACGAATACGACAGAATGTACGCGGAGCTTCTGGCCCTGGAGGCCGAGCATCCCGAGCTGTTTGATCCCACCTCGCCCACGCAGAGAGTGGGCGGCAAGCCGCTGGATAAGTTTGAAAAGGTGACGCACGCCGTGCAGATGAACTCTCTCTCGGACGTTTTTTCCTTCGAGGAGCTGGAGGCCTTTGACGCCCGTATGCGCGAGTCCCTTCCGCACCCCGTCTATTCGGTGGAGCCTAAGATCGACGGTCTTTCGGTCTCCCTGAGCTACGAAAAGGGCATTTTCGTGCAGGGTGCAACGCGAGGCGACGGTTTTATTGGCGAGGACGTGACGCAAAATCTCAAGACCGTCTTCTCGATTCCCCTGCAGCTTCCCGAGCCCTTGGATCTGACCGTGCGCGGTGAGGT
>JAFNVK010000017.1 GCA_017379815.1 Clostridia bacterium | reverse complement strand
GGTGATGCGAATGTCCGAGAGCTTTTTGCCAACGACCTTGAGTGCGTTGAGGACGGCGGCGGCAACCACGATGTCCGTGCCGTGCTGATCGTCGTGGAAGACGGGAATGTCGCAGGTCTCCTTGAGTCGGCGCTCGATCTCGAAGCAGCGGGGTGCGCTGATGTCCTCGAGGTTGATGCCGCCAAAGCTGCCTGCAAGCAGGGATACGGTGCGCACGATCTCGTCCACGTCCTTGGAGCGGATGCAGAGCGGGAAGGCGTCTACGTCGGCAAATTCCTTAAAGAGCAGGCACTTGCCCTCCATTACGGGCATACCAGCCTCAGGACCGATGTCGCCAAGACCGAGAACCGCCGTTCCGTCGGTGATGACGGCCACGAGGTTCTTGCGGCGCGTCAGCTCGTAGGAGCGGTTCACGTCCTCCTTGATGGCAAGGCAGGGCTCGGCAACGCCGGGAGTGTAAGCAAGCGACAGGTCGTGGCGATCCTCAACCGCTACGCGGGAGACCACCTCGATCTTGCCGTTCCATTCATAATGCTTCTTGAGGGATTCTTCTCTGATATTCATAAAACCGAATTCTCCGTTCGCTGTTTTTGGTGTGGATCAGTCCTCAAAGGGGAACTTATACTGCGCAAGACCCAGCTCGTCGCGGATGGCGATGAACTCCTTTTGCACCGACTCGTTGATCGGCACGCCTGCGTGACGTGCAAGACGGATCTCGTGCTCCTTCTCGCCTGCACTGTAGATGCGCTCGGCGCCGGGCGCCTTCTCGGTGGAGCGGACCTCGCGGATGATGTCGCCTGCCTTCTTGCGGCAGAGATCCTCGCCAAGGAAATGGTCGGTGTCAATGGCGATAAAGAAGTGACCAAGACCAAAGGGACGCTTATTTCCGTTTTCATCCTTGCCGGTCAGATACTGACCGTAGTGACCGTCCTGCAGAACGGCGGAAAGAAGCTCCACGAACATGGCAAAGCCATAGCCTTTATAACCGCAGCCCTCCTCGCCGGGGCCGCCCAGCGTGCAGAGCGCGGCCTCGCCGCGTGCCATTGCCTTCAGAGCCTCGTCAGCCCTTCCCTCGTAGGCCTCGCCGTCAGTGCCAACCAATGCGCCGGCGGGAGCGTCCTTGCCGATACGGGAATAGTACTCCAGCTTACCGTTCTGATAGGTGGAGGAAGCCGCGTCAAAGTTGAAATCAAACGCCTCATCGGTGGGAACGCCAAGCGTGAGGGGGTTGGTGCCGAAGGCACCCTTCACGCCAAAGGTGGGAGCTACCGTGGGACGGGCGTTGGTTCCCGTCATGCCGATGCAGCCTGCCTTGGTGGCCATGGAGGTGTAGTAGCCCGCAATGCCGTAGTGGCAGGAGTTGCGCACGACGACCATGCCCATGCCGTATCTCTTTGCCTTTTCGATGGCCATGCTCATGGCCTTGTAACCGATGACCTGGCCCATACCGTGGTTGCCATCAAGCACTGCGGTGGTCTCGGTCTCCTTGACCACGGTGATGTTGGTGACGGGATTCTGAATGCCTGCCTTGATGCGGTCAAGGTACACGGGCTTGAAGCGGTTGCAGCCGTGGGACTCGATGCCTCTCTTGTCCGACTCGAGCAGAACGTCCGCACAGATCTCGGCGTCCTCACGGGGAATGCCGTAGCCCACGAATGCGTCGATCACGAAATTGGTGATCGTTGTCCAATCGACGATGTTGGTCTTTGCCATGATAATTTCCTCCAAGATATCATAATCTGGTTCTTACAGTATCATTATAGCCGTGTGCGCATAAAGTGTCAAGCATGATCAGAAATGTTGAGAAATCTTCCGCAAAAACGCGCAAAATGCGCAAAAATGCGTAGATAAAAACGCGTGTGAAGGTAGTTTTTCCAAAAAACACACAAAATGTTCTTGCAATTCACACAAAAATAGGATATGATAGAGAAGATATGAGAAAATGGGACGGTACGCCCTTTTGCGCCGTCCGAGGAAAGGAGGACGAAGAATGCTTGGCTATATCCGCACCTCGCAGGGCGAGCTCCGCGTGCGCGAATACGAGGTCTACCGCGCGCTTTATTGCGGCCTGTGCAAGCACATGGGCAAATGCACGGGACAATGCTCCCGCATGACGCTCAGCTATGATTTCGTCTTTCTGGCCGCTCTGCGGATGTCGCTCCTTGGCGAGCGGCCGATCCTTGAAAAGAAGCATTGCCTGATGCACCCCTTCCACAAGCGCAAGATGGCCATGCGCTCAGAGACGCTTGCCTACTGTGCCGACGCCTCCGCCCTTTTGGTCTACCACAAGCTTCTGGACGATCTCCGCGACGAGCGAGGCGCAAAAAAGCTGCGTGCCCTGCTCTCCCGCCCCTTCCTTCACACGGCCTTTCGGCGCGCCTCCAAGCGGCACCCCGCACTCTCGGCCGAGATCGCCGAGCGCTTGCGTGCGCTTTCGGATTACGAAAGCACCTGCGCCGATCAGCCGAGCGCCGATCAGCCTGCCGCGATCTTCGCAAGTCTTATGGAGGCCGTCTTTGCGGATGGCCTTGAAGGAAGCAACGCACGCATCGCCTCTGCGGTCGGCCGCGCGATCGGACACTGGATCTATCTTGCCGACGCCGCCGACGACTTTTTCGAGGACCGCAAAAGAGGTCGCTTTAACCCCTACCTGCAGCGCTTTGGCTCCTCCCCCACGGAAACGGATTGGGAAAATCTCCGCCTGGCCATGACCGGACTTTTGCTGGAGGCCGAGCGCGCCTATCTGCTGATCGATACTTACCCCACCGATGAGCTGCGGGAGATCCTCTCGAACATCCTCTACCTCGGGCTTCCCGAGGCCGCCGCGCGCGTGACGCAAAACGAAAAGACAATTCAGCCGAAAGGGAAAAAACCGACATGAAAACTCCTTACGAAATTCTGGGCGTAAGCCCCACTGCTACCGACGAAGAGGTCAAGCAGGCGTGGCGTGCGCTCGCGCGCAAATACCATCCCGACAAATACCGCGACAGCGACCTTGCCGACCTGGCAAGCGAAAAGATGAAGGAGATCAACGCGGCCTACGAGGAGATCCAGAAAATGCGTGCCGCAGGCAGCTCCTCGCGCACGGGGTATACGGGCGGAGGCGCTTACAGCGGAAATCCGCATGCCGGAGCAGGCTCTGACGCGCAATTTGGCGAGATCCGCCGCATGATCAACGAAAACCGCATTGCCGAGGCCGAGGGACGCCTGCGCTCCATGCCCGCCTCGCGGCAGACGGCCGAGTGGTACTTCCTCTACGGCTGCGTGCTCTATAAAAAGGGCTATTTCCTGGACGCGCAAAGCATGTTTGACCGTGCCTGCGGAATGGACCCCGCAAACGTGGAATACCGCGACGCCCGTGACCGCTTGCGCGCGCAAGCCTCCACCTACGGACGCGGATACCGCACCTCCTCGTCCTCCGACTCCTGCTGCGACGGCTGCACGACGCTGCTCTGCGCCGACTGCTGCTGCGAGTGCATGGGCGGAGACCTGATCCCCTGCTGCTAAAGAAGATTTTTCCGCGAAAGGAGAATTGTCATGCATGACCGCATCCGCAAGCGCACGAAGGACCTGACCCTGTGTGCCATGCTCTGCGCCCTTGGCGTGGTGCTGATGCTCCTCGGCTCGGTCGTTGAGGTGCTGGATCTCTCCACCGCGGCCCTCGCCTCCCTGCTCTGCATCTACGCCGTGATCGAGCTTGGCGGACACTACCCCTGGATGCTCTGGCTCGGCACCTCCTTGCTTTCCCTTCTGCTCCTGCCCGTCAAAACGCCGGCCGTCTTCTACGCGCTCTTTCTCGGCTATTACCCGATCCTCAAGGCAAAGCTGGAGACCCGCTCGAGGATCACCTGTATGCTCCTCAAGCTGCTCGTCTTCCACGCAGGACTTCTTCTGATCGTGCTGATCTTTTGGGCCTTCTTCCCCTCGATGCTGGAGACTACGCTCGGCCCTTGGATCTATCCCGCACTCTACCTGCTCTCCGTGGCCGCCTTTCTGCTCTACGACCTGGCCCTGACCCGCCTGATCACGGCCTACCTCCTGCGCCTCCGTCCCCGCTTTCAGCGCAAGCGTTGAAGCGGACGCGGTTTTAGGACGCGGGGTTAGGACGCGGGGACGCGGTTTTTTCGAGGGGTCTTTTGAAAAAGACCCCTCGAGCTCCCCCAAAACTCCCCCAAAAAAGGAATAGCTACCCATGGAAGGAAGTGCGAACAACGCGCTTCCTTTTTTTGTGCGGCAAAGGGGAGTTTTCGTTCGCCGTTACTGCAATACAGATTTTGGTCTCTGCCTCTCTCGCTCGTGGACTTCTTCGAAGCCTCGCCCTACGGGGTGTTGGCGAATGGTGGCGGTTAATATTAGCCTCCCCTATAAAAGTATCCTTTGTGTGAACGTTCTGTGGATAAGGCACAACAAAAAATTCACTTTTTCGTATCTTTGTTCATTTTTCTTTCAAAATCGCCTTGACTTTTCCAAAATACGGCAGTATAATGAGAATTGGGTAGACTCTGCCTAATCTATTTAAGGAAAAGGAACTCACCATGGAAAACAAAGAACTCTTAGCTGCTGAGCGTCACTCCAACATTGAGATGCTCTCGACCCTTCTGGAGAAGGTGAAGACCCACGACGCGCTCGTGGCAAAGCGCGAGGCTCTGCGTCAGCGTCTGAACGATCTCGACCGCAAGCTCGCTACCCCTGCTCCCAAGCTGAAGGTCGCCCTGATCATCATCTTCGCGATCATCGCCATTGCTCTCTACTTCGTGCTGACTGATTTCGTCATTCCCGTCGCCGTGCTCGTGGTTGGTCTGATCATCGCCCTCGTTCCCTTCTTCGTCAAGAAGAGCCAGTGGAAGAAATTCATCGCCGCTACCCAGGCTGAGCGCGACGCTACCCAGATCGAGTTCGACGAGGCCGTAAAGGCTCTGCAGGAGTACCTGGACAACGAGCTGAATCCCTACCTTGAGACCATCATTCCCGAGAGCTTCTCCGCCGTGTACTGCATGAACGCCGCAGCGATCGAGGCAATGCTCTACCTGCTCGTCAACCTGCGTGCTGACACCATCAAGGAAACCATCAACCTCTACGAGACCCTGATCTTCCGCGGCAACCTTGAGGCTGCTCTCGCCGAGATCAAGCGCTACTCTGCATCCACCGCTCGCTCCGCAGAGAGATCTGCCGCCGCCAACGAGAAGGCCGCTGCCTCTGCCGCCGTCACCGCTGCCGCTGCCACCGCTACCGCCGCCTCCATGGCATCGGTTGCCAGCGCCGCAAACCGCGCCGCTGCCGCCAGCGAGAGAGCCGCAAGAGCTGCTGAGCGTCCCGTTGATGTAAAGGTAGACGTTTACCACAACTGATCACAAAGCGCCAAACAGGCCTTTTCCCGTCCCCATGACGGGCATTTTGGGACTGCCTCAGCCGACCGGGCTGAGGCGGTCCCCTCTTTTTTGTCAAACGGACGCACAAAATGTCGTTTCCGTCTTGACAGAGGACGAAAAAAAGGGTACAATGAGAGTATCTGAACGGATCAGATCCCCCAAAAATTTTATTTGATGAGAGGTACCGCATGAAGATCCAAACGCTCCGCCTGCTTGCGCTTCTCCTTGTCAGCCTGATGCTGATGACGGGCGCGCTCGTTTCCTGCACCGTCGACCCGACGAACCCCTATCAGACCAACCCCGAAACCACCCCCGAGACCGATCCCGAGACCGATCCGCAGTATGAGACCATCACCATCGCCGAGGCTCTCGAGCTTTGCGGCGAGCCCGGCAACATCACCACCGAGCGCTACTACATCCGCGCCACCGTCAAGAGCGTCAAGAACGCCCAGTACGGCCAGATGGTGATCGAGGACGCCACCGGCACGATCGAGGTTTACGGCACCTACGGCGCCGACGGCGAGAAGACTTACCCCGAGCTGGACTACCAGCCCGTCAAGGGTGACGAGGTCCTCCTCCACTGCATCCTGCAGAACTATAACGGCACCAAGGAGGTCAAGAACGCCCGCCTGATCGAGTACGTAAACAACCAGGGCAATATTGACGTTTCGGATTACACCGCCGCAACGGTTGCCGAGGCAAGAGAGGCCGAGGCCGGTGCACACCTCAAGATCAAGGGTGTCGTTGCCCGCATCACCTTTGCCACCGGCATGAAGCCCAGCGGCTTTATCCTGGTGGACGGCACCTCCTCCATCTACGTCTACGATATGGACGCCGCACAGAGAGTGCAGATCGGCAACACCGTTGAGGTGGCCGGCACCAAGGACTACTGGATCCTGGACAGCGAAATGGAAAGCGCCGAGAAGTTTGGCTACACGGGCTGCAACCAGCTGACAAGCGTAACGCTCGTGTCCAACGATCAGGGCAACACCGCCTTTGACACCTCCTGGATCACCGAGACCACCGTCAAGGCCCTCATCGAGACCCCCGTTACCGAGGACATCACCACGCAGATCTACAAGGTGAACGCCCTGGTCAAGAAGGTTCCCGGCAGCGGCTTTGTCAACTACTACTTCTTTGATCTGGACGGCGAAACCGGCGCCTACACCTATACGCAGTGCAACGGAGGCGATTTTACTTGGCTTGACGCCTTTGACGGCAAGATCTGCACCGTTTACCTCACCGCACTCAACGCAAAGTCCGCAGCATCGAGCTGCTTCTTCCGTCTGCTTCCCATCGCCGTATACGACGAGCAGTTCCAATTTGATCTTGCAAACACGGCAAAGCACGTCGTTGAGTACTACGGCCTCGGTCAGTTCCTCGAGAGCTACACGGGCGACCCCGCCATGGAGCTGACCACCACCGTTTTCTCTACGCTCCTCGGCTTTGAGGGTGCGACCATCCGCTATGCCTCCTCGAACGAGAGCGTGGTCTATTTCACCGAGGAGAGCGGAAAGACCGTGTTCCACTGCGGTGATGCAGGAAAGGCAACCGTTACCGTGACCGCCTCCTACAACGGCACCGAATACTCCAAGACCGTGGAGATTCTGGTCGAGAGCAATGAGGAGGTCGAGTCCATCACCGTTGCCGACGCCATTCTCGCTCCCATCGACACCACCGTCACCGTCAAGGGCATCGTCGGCCCCTCCGTGGTCAATAAGGACGGCTTCTACCTCTTTGGTGAGGACGGAAGCGTGATCACCGTTCTGGTCAATTCCACCAGCGAACTGGTCGGTCTTGAGATCGGACACGAGATCGTGATCACGGGTATGCGCGAGCGCTACATCAAGGACGATTCCTACGATACCCACGGACAGACCTCCATCGTCCAGGCTACCATCGTGGCCAACTACTACGGCAACCACGAGTACTCCACCGAGAAGTTCATCACCGACTCCACGGTTGAGGCCTTCTACGACCTGG
>JAFNVK010000141.1 GCA_017379815.1 Clostridia bacterium | reverse complement strand
GAGCATCTCGGCGATAGCCCATTTGGTGGCCACGTACACGCTTTTGTGCGTGAGAAGCTCCTCTACCGGAAAGATCTTTTCGTTCAGCCAGCGATGAAGCGGCAGATCCTCGCCGTAGCCGCGGAAAAGCGTCATTGCGGCGTGGCAATGCGCATTGTAAAAGGCGGGGATCAGGAGATTGCCTCCGCAATCCACCACGTCAGCGCCCGTTTCGTCAAGGGGTGACTCGGTGATGGCGGCGATGCGCTTATTCTCGATCAGCACCTGTACGGGACGTCCCGCAAAGCCATGCTCGGGGAGCAGGGTCGCATTTTTCAAAATCGTCTTCATTTATATAAATTCCTTATAGAGTGAATTTTCACGAATATAGTCCGAGCTGACAACGGGAATGTTGCGCAGCTGCTGCAGAACGGTCTCGGCATCCTTGAAGAAGGGATCCTCGGGCGAGAAATCCTGCAAAAGCTCGAGCAGATAGGGCTTGAGCATACCTACCTCATACGGCATTGTCGAATCAATGCGGTAGTCGCAGGTGTCAACGTAGGGAAAGATGCTCGTATCCTCGTTTGCGCGCACGCTCTGCCAGAGGTAGAAGGTGAATGCCGCCTTGGCTCCGCGGTAACGCGAATCGCGCACCAATCGGCGCATCAGGCGAAGCTCCTCGGGATCAAACACCTCCCCGCCCTGCTCAATGGAGGACGCGGGATAAATATAAATACACCGGTAAATTCCTCGGTTGAGGATCTCGCGCACCTTGGGATAGAGGACCTGAATGCCCTCAAAGAGGAAGACGTCGCTCTCCCTTGGCTGTATGCACTTTCCCTCCACGCGATAGCCGGTCTGGAAATCAAAGCGCGGAAGAAGGGTCTCACGACAAGCCATCAGTGACTCCACCTTCTCACGCAGAAGATCAATGTCGATCGTCGCCTCCGAATCGTAGTCGATCTCCACGTCGGGATCGTCCTCGGCCATTTCGTGCAGGTAATCCTTATCGTAATAGAAATCGTCGATGGAGATCACGTGGACGCGGTGTCCGTACTCCTCAAGGCACTCGGTCAGCTTGCGCGCGGCGGTCGTCTTGCCCGAGCAGGTGGGTCCTGTAAGACCGATAAAGCGAAGCTCGGGAATGCTTGCCACCTGCCGTGCCACGGCGTCCATGCGCATTTCCAGATCGTCGTCACAGCGCTCCACAAAGGCTCTCCACTCCTCGGGCGTTCGGCAAGGCTCAACGTTCAGGGTCAGGGATTCACGTTTCATCAATAAGCCCTCTCCTTTCGTTTTGGTAAAAGAGGCTCTCAGGTATCCAATATGCCTTGGCGGCGGTAGAAATCCTCGATTGCCGCGCATTTTTCCTCCGTGCTTTCGTCACGCAGATATTCATAGGGATACTTGGGATAGAACAACCGCTCGATCACGGGCTTTCCACCGTCATCGGGGCGATAGTTGACCATTTTGGATACGGCACCCGCTCCGGCCGCAAAGATGGAATGGACCTCCTCCATCATGTAGATGTTGTAGCGTCCCTCGTATCCGTCAAGCGCGAAGCCCACGTTTTCGAGGTTGCCTACCGTGTTCTTCTGGCGGTACATATAGTACGGGATATAGCCGTCCTGCTGGGACTTGAGCTGGGTATAGTCCACGCACTTTCCGGCGTCACCGCCGCGCATGGAATACACCTGCACTCCCGTTTGGCGAAGAATATCGGAGGCCTTCTTGATGCAGAAGGTATGTACCGTAATATTCTCGGGGTGCAGACCGAGAATGCGATCAAACGTCCCCGAAAAGGTCTTGAAGCTGTCTCCGGGAAGTCCCACGATCAGATCGGTGTTAATGCAGGATATGCCCGACTCACGGGCAATGTCAAACGCGCGGTAAAAATCCTCGACGGTGTGGCTTCTTCCGATGTTGCAAAGCACCTCGTCGCAAAGGGATTGCGGATTGACGCAAACGCGGGTAACGCCATATTCCTTCGCCACGGCAAATTTCTCGGCCGTGATGGTATCCGGGCGTCCCGACTCAAGGGTGTATTCCTCAAGAGAGGATACGTCAACCAGCTCGGCGATTGCCGAAAGCAGGAAGCGGAGCTGATCTGCCGACAGGATCGTCGGTGTGCCGCCGCCGATATAGACCGTCTTAATGGAAAGGCCCAGCTCGCGGATCTTGCGCACCGTCATGCGGATGTCCTTGACCAGATGCTCAAGATACTCGGGAATCAGGGCAAGCAGCTTTCCGGAGGTATAGGACACGAAGGAGCAATAAGAGCATCTCGACGGGCAGAACGGAATGGAGACGTAAAGACTGCAATCCTTTTTCTGCGGATCTCCGATAATACGCTGCTCGTTAAGGGCCACGTCTGTGGCAAGCGCCGCCTTTTTGGGGATCACAAAATAGTCTGCATTCAAGGTCTTTTTCACGCGCGTCTTACTCATACCCGTCTGCAAGAGCTCGGTCGCCACCTTGGAGGGACGAACGCCGGTGAGCATTCCCCAGGAGGGACGATAGCCCAAAAGCTCGCCGAGCGCCGAGATCACGGCAGAGCCGCAAGCCAGCTTTGCCGTCTTTGCGCGGTCAACGTCCGGGGAATAGGGTTGAAAGCGCTCGGCCGTTGCCGCCTTGCCGTCAAAGGCTGCAAAGACGCTTGCAGAAAGCCCCTCTACCTCCTCGCGCAGCGAGAGCTTGAGCACGGGAGCATCCTCGCGCGTCTCCTCGCCTGCACCGAATTTTTCGCCGGGGAAAAAGATCATGCAGAGCGTCTGCACATAGTATGGATTGATTTTTCCGTCTAAAATCAGCTTCATGACAAACTTCCTTCGTTATTTCTTCTTCAGCACGTCACTGTCCATGACGATGGTTACGGGGCCGTCGTTGAGAAGAGAGACCTCCATGTGCGCGCCGAAGATGCCGCTCTCCACGCGCTTGACCTCTTTTGCGGCAAGGGATTTGAAATATTCGTAGAGGCGCTCGGCCTCCTCAGGTCTTGCAGAGGCCAAAAAATCCGGGCGGTTACCGTGGCGGTAATTGGCCATCAGGGTAAACTGAGAGATCACGAGAAGCTCACCGTCGATATCCTTGATCGAGCGGTTCATCTTCCCTGCTTCATCCGGAAAGATGCGCAGATTAACGATCTTACGGCAGAGCAGCTCTGCGTCAAGCTCGGTATCTCCCTCGGCTACGCCGAGCAGAAGAAGAAACCCGCGCCCACAGCTGCCGACCACCGATCCGTCCACGACGACCGATGCGTGTGCTACCCGTTGTATCACTGCTTTCATAAGCCTTCACCTTGGTCTGTTCTGCAGACCCCTTTTGTTGAACTTCCGCGCACGGATCACGAGAATCCGCGCACAATGCTGAACACGCCATCCAGCGTTTTGAGTCTGGAGACGATTGAATGGTAATGATCGATGTTGCGGCAGCCGATCTTGAGATTGACGATGGAGCGTCCCTCACTGCGGCTCAGAACGCCGACCTGAAGAATGGATACGCGCATATCGGCAAGTGCCACCGAGATATCGGCCAGCATGCCGATACGATCATCCACGTGGACCTGCAGAAGAGCCTCGTATACGCTCTGTGCATCCTCACGCGTCTGCGAGACCTCCCAATAGGCCTCCTTCCAGCGATCGGCATTCTCGGGATTTTGCTTTCCTTGAATAACGTTCGGACAATCCTGCTTGTGAATGGAGATACCAAAGCCCTTGGTAACAAACCCGATAACGGAATCTCCGGGCAAGGGATTGCAGCACTTGGCAAACTTGACGGCACATCCGCCCTCACCGTCCACGATGATGCCGCTGTTGGAGCGGATCTTCTTGGTGGGCTTGACCACGGGCAGATCCTCGGGAAGAAGCTCAACAGGGGGCTCCTCCACCTTGACCACGCGGTCGCACTCGTCCTGCAAGCGCTTAAGGATCTTAGACATCATCAGTCCGCCGTAGCCGATAGCACAGAAGAAATCCTCAGCACAGCTAAAGCCAAGCCTTGTAGCCAGCGTTGCAGTGATCGTCTCACACTGGGCTTCGGTGACGGCGCGGCAATGCTTGCGGATCTCCGCTTCAACGGCAGAGCGTCCGACGTGAATGTTTTCGGGACGCTTCTCCTTTTTGAACCATGCGCGGATCTTGGAGCGTGCCTGGCTGGTCTTGACCATAGAGAGCCAGTCGCGGCTTGGTCCGCGCGAGGCCGAGGAGGTCAGGATCTCCACGATCTCGCCGTTTTGCAGAACGCGGTCAATGGGCACGATCATGCCGTTGATCTTTCCGCCGATCATCTTGTCGCCGACCGCCGAGTGAATGGCGTAAGCGAAGTCGATCACGTTTGCGCCGTTGGGCAGAGCGATCACGTCGCCCTTCGGGGTGAAAACAAAGACCTCGTCGTGGAAGATATCGGTCTTAAGGGCGTGCATGAACTCCTCGGGATCACGCTCCTCATCCTCGGTCTCGATCAAACGGGCGATCCATTCCAGCTTCTTATCCATCTCCTCCTTGGAGGAGGCACCGGATTTGTATTTCCAATGCGCCGCGATACCGTATTCCGCTACGTGGTGCATTTCCCACGTGCGGATCTGCACCTCAAAGGGAATGCCGTCACGTCCGATAACCGTTGTGTGCAAGGAACGGTACATATTCGGCTTCGGGGTGGAAATATAGTCCTTGAAGCGTCCGGGGATCGAGTTGAACATCTCGTGGATCAGACCGAGCGCCGTGTAGCATTCCAGCTCGGTATCCACGATGATGCGCAAAGCGTAAAAATCGTAGATCTGATCGAAGGACTTGTTCTGGTTATACATCTTCTTGTAGATGGAATAAACCGACTTGATGCGCCCCTCTAAGGTAAAGTGAATGCCGTTCTCGGCCATTTTTTGCCCGACGTCGGAACGGATATGCTCGATAAACCCAAGCGTCTCGCCGTACTTCCCTTCGATATACTGCTGCACCTCGGCATATCCGATGGGATCGAGGTATTGCAGACTGAGGTTTTCCAGCTCCTGCTTGATCTTCTGCATACCGAGACGGTGCGCAAGCGGCGCATAGACGTGCATGGTCTCCAGAGCCGTTGCTCGCCGCTTGGGATCCGGCTTGACCGAAAGCGTGCGCATATTGTGCAATCTGTCGCAGAGCTTGATGAAAATGACGCGGATATCGCGGGACATGGCAAGAAGCATCTTGCGCAGGTTCTCGATATGCGCCTCCTCCTTGTCATCCACCTGCATGATCACGATCTTTGTAAGACCGTCCACCAGAAGGGCAACGCTTTCACCAAAAAGCTTTTCGATCTCCTTGAGATCGGTCTTTTCCGCGCAATCCTCAACCGTATCGTGCAAGAGTGCTGCGCAGATAGAGTCGGTATCCAGCTCCAAGCCTGCCACGATCTCTGCAACCGCAATCGGATGGGAGATATAGGGGTCGCCGCTGACACGGAATTGCCCGCTGTGCAGATCGTTGGCATATTCGTATGCCTGCACGATCTTTTCAAGATTGTATTTTTTTCCGGTTGCCCGAAGAATATCCAGCAAGCGCTGAATACCGCTCTCGGGAACGATCGGATGTTGATCAGTCATATAGAGCTCCTTTCTGTTGGAGGAGGGATCCGTTCACTCAGGAACGGGGCATGCTTTTATGCATTTGTGATTTGAGACGGTGAAGGATCGAGGACTTCTCCAGATTCGTCTTGGAGGTATGGAAATAGAACTCGAATACGTAGCGGTCCTCTGCCGGCTCGGTAACCCCGCAGATCTGCAGCTCCTGCATGATGCGGATGATGAACTTGAGCTTGACGTAGCCGATCGACTCGGCCCCCTGCGCGCGAAGCAGACTCAGAATGCGGCGGATCGGGAAAACGCTTTTTCCCGCGCGGAATTCGCGGCGCAAAAGCGTATAAACGATTGCCATATCGTCACGCGTGGGGATCAGGTCCTCCTCGGGGGAAAGCTCCCCTCCCTGTCGGATCTCCTCGTAGCGTGCCTTCTCGCGGGAATACGCCTCTTCAACCGCCTCCGAGGAATGCATATCCTGCAGAAGAAGCTGAACGGAGGTTACGCCGTGAAATTCGTTTACGTTGAGCTGGAAAAGCAGATCGACCGTGTCCATCGGCTCAAGATCAAGGCGTGCGGGATTGACGTTAAACCAAACGGCATTCAATTCGATGCCGTCCTTTTCCAGGGTCAGCTTGGTATGCTTTCCGCCGCCCATGGGAAGCACACGAAGAACGCGCGCCTCACGCAGGACAAGATTGGGAACGGGATTGGATATTCCAAACGGCTCCATGTGGGCGATCTCTGTGGCAAGGCGCATATGCAGGTCGCGCGCCTCCACCTCACAGTCCGCATCCAGACGGATAGAAAAGGAGTCCTCGCCAAGATGCTCAGCCGCATATTCGTTGATGCGACGGCGGAACTCATCGATCATGCAACGGCGGACGGTAAGACCTGCCGCCAGCTCGTGACCGCCGAAGCGGACGAGCGAATCCTCGCAGGCGGTAAGTGCCTCGACCAGATTCATCCCCTTGATGCTGCGTCCGGAGCCCTTGCCCAGATCATCAGGAGCGGGATAGCCGCGCGTAGCTCCGTCAAAGGAGATCAAAATCGAGGGTAAGCCGTATTTCTCGGTAATGCGCGAGGATACGATACCGATAATGCCCTGCTGCCAGGTATCGTCGTCGATCACGATCACGCGATCACGTGCCGGATCGAGCGTCTTTTCGATCTTCTTGTAGGCCTGCTCGGCAATTCGGTTTTCCTCGACCTGACGCGTCAGGTTCAATTCGCAAAGCTCATCCGCATAACGGCGCGCCGTCTCCACGTCCTCGGCCAGGAGCATCTCCACCGCGATCGACGCGTTGCTGACGCGTCCCGCCGCATTGATGCGGGGCGCGATGACGTAGCCGATAAAGCCGGAATTGATCTTCCGCTTTTTGCGCGTCTGCGATCCGCTTGCGCTACGCTCGGAAACCGCGTCAAAGAGCGCGCGGAGTCCCGGGCGTCGGGTCTGCTCAAGCAAGCTAAGACCAAGGGTGACGATCAAGCGATTTTCGTCCACGACGGGCATAACGTCGGCAATCGTGCCGATCGCCACGAGGTCGGCATATCTCTTGCAGATCTCGCGGACACCCTCAAGCTCAGAGCGCCCCTCCTCGCGGCATCTGGCCATCTCCATGGCACAAACCACCTTGAAGATCACGCCGACACCCGCAAGCTCGGGGAAAGGATAGGTGTCGTCCGCGCGGTGCGGATTGACCACCGCCTCGGCCTTGGGCAGCTCTGCGCGACACTCGTGGTGATCGGTGACCACCGTGTCGATCCCAAGTCCCTTGGCGTATTCGATCTCCGCGTTTGCCGTAATGCCGGTGTCCACGGTGATCATCAGGTTGACTCCACGCTCGGCAAGCCGGTCGATCGCAGGCTCGGATAAGCCGTAGCCCTCACGGATACGGCTGGGAATGTAATAACCCACGTCTCCGCCTCGGGAGGTCAAGTATAAGTAAAGCAGGCTGACGGAGGTTACTCCGTCAACGTCATAGTCTCCGTAAATGGCGATCCTCTCGCCGCGCTTCAGCGCCAGGTGAATGCGCTCCACCGCTCGATCCATATCCTGCATGCCGTAAGGATCGTGCAGCTGCGTCTCCTCCTGATGAAGAAAGGCTACTACCGCATCCGGCGTAGTAAACCCTCTCGTGTAAAGCAGACGCGCCATGACCGGAGAAAAACCGGTCGCGGCAACAATATGCTCTACCGCCGCCTCGGCCTCAGCGCTTCCCTTCGGATAGCGCAAGGACCAGGTCTTTTGCTTTTGCTTCTGTTCCGTCATTTCTATACCTCAAGGCTTCGCAGATCCATCGGCCTCTGCGGCCTTATTCTCACTTTCATCCATGTTCCTATTATGTTCGCCTATTGATCCCCGCCTTCGGGGATTTCGAAAAGTATCTCAGTCAGTGGTCTTCGGTGCGTGTGCAGCCATCAGAGCCATGGCAGAGCGGAGACCGTCCACGGCTGCGCTCGTGATCCCTCCCGCATATCCTGCACCCTCTCCTGCGGGATACACCAGGCTATGCCCGATTCCCGTAAGCGTGCTTGGATCGCGCAGGATGCGCAAGGGCGCGGAGGTTCTGGTCTCGGGAGCGGTCAAAACCGCATCACGACAGGCAAAGCCAGACAGCTTTCGGTCAAAGGAAAGAAATCCCCTGCGCAACGTCGAGACAACGTATTCCGGAAGAATTTCGGAAAAATCCGCCACCGTCACCGCGCCGCCGCGATAGGAGGGCAGAATCCGTTGGGGAGCCGTTCCGCGCTTCCCCTCCAGAAAATCGCCCATCGTCATGATCGGCGCTCGATAGTCTCCTCCCCCTGCCCGAAATGCTGCGCGCTCGATCCTGCGCTGGTATTCGATCGCACCGAGCGGAATACTGCCCTCGATCGGCGCAATATCCTCGGGACGGATCGAAACCGCCACGGCAGAGTTTGCATTTTTACCGTCTCGGGCATGATAGCTCATCCCGTTGACGACAAGTCCGCCCGCTTCACTTGCCGCGGCGACCACCTCGCCGCCCGGGCACATACAGAAGGTATACACGCCTCTCTCTCCCGTGGTATCCGAAAGTGCATACTCGGCAGGACCGAGAGAGGGATGACCGGCCATGCGGCCGTAAAGTGCCTCGTCAATTTCCGCCTGCAGATGCTCTACACGCACGCCGACCGAAAAGGGCTTTGCCTCAACGGCGTAGCTCTTGCGGATGAGGGTGCGGTAGGTGTCCCTTGCACTGTGCCCGGGAGCCAGGATCAGCGCTCCGCAGGGAACGTCCCCCTGTGAGGTAACGGCGCGAAGTCCGTCGGCACATTCCACGATATCGTCCAGACGGCAACGGTAACGCAGCTGACCGCCCAGCCGCTCGATCTCGGCAAGGATAGCCGAAACCACACCGCGAAGCAGATCCGTGCCCACGTGGGGCTTGGCCTTGAAGAGGATCTCCTTCGGTGCACCGAACTCGACCAGCGTCTCCAGCACGAGCGTACAATAGGGATCCTGAATGCGCGTGATCAGCTTGCCGTCCGAGAAGGTCCCTGCCCCACCCGCGCCAAACTGGACGTTGGAATCGGGGTCGAGCGTTCCCTCGGCGGTAAAGCGGGCAACGTCGCGCACGCGCTCCTCCACCGAGGCACCGCGATCGATCAGGATCGGGGCATAGCCGTTTCGCGCCAGAAGCAGAGCTGCAAAGAGCCCCGCAGGTCCCATGCCGACGACCATCGGCGGATAAGCGAGCGGATGCTCTCCAATAACGGGGGTAAGCGTCTCGCGCTTCAGGATACGTGCATCGGCACGCGAGAGAACGCTCGCCGCGAGTTCCTTTTCGGGAAGCTCTCCCTCGGCAAGCACGGTGCAAACGAAGCGGATATCCTCGCGGCGTCTGGCGTCAACAGACTTTTTATAAAGCCGAAAATGAAGCGTGGAGGTTGGAATACCTGCCCGCTTCATTTTGTCCTTGGCTTTGTTTAAGATCTCCTGCTCGGCAGAATCCACGCTTGCGCGAACCCCGCCGATCAGAAGCTGTACAACTGTGGAACGGTTAGTCATAAAACCTCTCCCGCGCACACCTCAACGTCATCGGGTAAGGCATCCCTTCCGGATGGCCGGGTGTTGACGATCAAAAGCCAGAGAAGCATGGCCAGAAGCAAGCAAAGGAGGCGGGGCAAAATATCCCAACGGCGCAAACGCTTCTTTACCGTTTCCTTGGGGGCCATCATATGGCCGATCGCATTTTTCTTCACGGTTACGTCCCTTCCTTTCTCTCTTGCTCAGCGATTTCCATCTTCATCGGAATCGCCCGATCTTACGTGGGTAAAGGCATCCTCCTCAACGGAGAGCTGCTCGCCGTCCTCGGCAAGGAATTCCTTGATCTGCTCATCCAGATTCTTGGATGCCTTGCGCTTGGAAGCCTTCGGCACCTTGACGGCGGCGATGTTATCCAGCATCTTGAGGTATTCCTCGCGCATATTGGCGCGCTTATTGCGAAGATATGCATTTCCTGCAATATAGGTCATGAGAATATCGCGCAGCGTATTTTCGTCCAGCTCGCGAAGGAGCTTGCCATTCTGTGCTACGGAAACGATTCCCGTTTGCTCGGAAACGACCACGACGAGAGCATCACTCACCTCGGTGACGCCGACTGCCGCGCGGTGACGGGTTCCCATGGTGCCAAAATTGGTCTTGCCGCGATTGGAGGGCAAAACGCAGCTGGCGGCGTAGATCCGCATATCGCGGATGATCACTGCACCGTCGTGCAGAGGGGATTTGTCAAAGAAAAGGTTGCGCAAAAGCTTTGAGCTGACGGCGGCATCCAGAACGGTTGCGCCTTGCGTGTAGTCGCCAAGCTTGGTCAATCCCTCAAAGACGATCAACGCACCGGTGCGCTTATCCGACATCGTAAATACGGCGTCGATCACCTCACTCGTCATCTCCTCTGCCAGGTGGAGCTTCTTGCGGGAGATGGTGTTGCTTCCGGGGTTGAGCAGCGTCTGGTTGCCCAGATGCTCAAGCGCATCGCGGATCTCGGGCTGGAAGATAACGACCACGCAGAAGAAGGCCGCCGATGCAAACAGACCTGCGATATACGAGAGTGCCGGAAGCTCGGCAAGCGAGACGAGCACGCCCAGAACGATCACGACCGCCAGTCCAAACAGCACGCGTCCTGCGCGACGATTGCGGCAGAAGCGATAGAGCAGATAAAGCACGGTCGCCAAAAGAAGAACGTCTACAACGTCCGTCCACCGCATGGCCAATACGGGCTTTGCTACGTATTCGGTTGTAAATGCGCAGATTTGTTCCCAAACCGTTTTCAAAAATTCCATGCTCTGCCCTCCGCGGTATCAAACGAAAATTGATCAGACGTCAATAAAAAAGACGAACCTATTCTATTATAGCATATCCTTTCGGAAATTCCAATAGGTTTTTGAAAAAAAGTTCGCAAAAGAGCGGCTTTTTTCGCAAAAAAAGCGATCCGCGTCGGCACTTTTTTCCATGAGGAGCCGAACAGAAAACGCAGGAGGCGCGGCAAGCATATCCGCTCTGCCGCGCCTCCTTTATGCAAAGAACGCTTATTTTTGATATACGCCCTTGGCCTTGAGCATATCGTGCTTGATATCCCACAGCTTCTGGGAAAGGTCAACGTAATAGTTGTGCGGGTTGCTGAAGCGGCGAACCTCGTCCCACATTCCCTCGATCTCCTCCTTGCAGTGCTGACGGATCTCGGCGAGGGTGGGCAGCTCGTAGACCAGCTCTCCGCTCTTGAAAATCGGCTTGAGAAGCTCCTCTGCCGTGAAATTTTCGAGCGTTTTGCGCTTCCAGGTGTGTTGCGGATCGAAGATCTCCAGCGGCTTCGTATCGTCCACGGTTTCATCCCATACGCAAAGCAGATCAGCCTCGGCCTTTCCGGTATCGCGGCCGCGCAGGCGGTAGATCTTTTTGAAGTGCGGCGTGGTGATCTTGCCAACGTTCTCGCTGATCTTGATCTTGGGCAGGATGCTTCCGTCCTCACGCTCAACGGCGCAAAGCTTGTAGACGCCGCCAAACACGGGATCACTCTTTGCCGTGATCAGACGCTCGCCAACGCCAAAGGCATCCACCTCAGCGCCCTGACGGATCAGCTCACGGATCAGGTACTCGTCCAGCGAGTTGGAGATAACGATACGGCAGTCCGTCCATCCGGCATCGTCCAGCAGCTTACGCACCTTCTTGGTCAGATAGGTGACGTCGCCCGAGTCGATGCGGACGCCGCAGGTCTTGATCCCCTTCGGCGCCAGGACCTCGTTAAACGCGCGGATCGCGTTGGGAATACCCGACTCGAGGACGTTGTAGGTGTCCACCAGAAGCGTGGCGTTGTTGGGATAGATCTCGCAATAGGTCTTGAAGGCCTCGTATTCGCTGTCAAACATCTGCACCCAGGAATGCGCCATCGTGCCCGTGGCGGGAACGCCGAAGGCAACGTCGCTGATGGTGCAGGCCGTTGCGTTGACGCCGCCGATATATGCGGCGCGTGCGCCGAGGATCGCCGCGTCAGCACCCTGCGCACGGCGCGAGCCGAATTCGCTGATCGCCCTGCCCTTTGCCGCACGCGTCAGACGTGCCGCCTTGGTGGCGATCAGAGATTGGTGATTGATCATCATCAGGACGTAGGTCTCGATAAACTGTGCCTCGATGGCTTTTCCGCGAACGATCATCAGGGGCTCACCCGGAAAGACAACCGTGCCCTCGGGGATCGCCCAAATGTCACCCGTGAAGTGAAAATCGCGCAAAAAGGCAAGGAACTCCTCCGAAAAGCAGCCCTTATTGCGGAGGTACGCAATGTCCTCCTCGTCAAAGTGCAACGCCTTGACGTATTCGATCACCTGCTCAAGTCCTGCGGCGATCGCATAACCGCCGTTGTCGGGATTGTTGCGGTAAAAGACGTCAAAATAAACGATCTTATCCTTCATCCCGCAGGTAAAATAGCCATTGCTCATCGTCAGCTCGTAAAAATCACAGAGCATCGTCAAATTTCTGGATAAGTCCTTCATCATGCTTCTCCTTTGTTTTATCCGAAGTTTTTCCGAAATTTTCTTATGCTGACAGTATAGCACACTTTCAAGGAAAATGCAAGAAAAAATACAATTTTCTTTGGAATTTGCAGGACGTATAACGAAAAAACGCCCTCGGAAAGAGCATTTTGCTCCTTCCGAGGGCGTTGACGTTCAATCAGGAAGAGGAGATTTTCCCTTCCTCATTGTCGATCGATCGATCAATACAGACCTCTCTTGATGTAGGAGGTGTGCAGGATCTCGTGTGCCTTGTGGCTGTTGGGCTCGCCGAAGAACTCGTCGTAGAGCTTCTGAACGGCCAGGTTGTCCTGCGACTTGCGAAGCGTCTCGTTTGCATCGTCGTTGTAAAGAACGGCGGCACGAACGGCGCGCAGATCCATATTCATGCGAACGGATGCAGGCTGAATGGGCTGTCCGCCACCGTTGACACATCCGCCGGGGCATCCCATGATCTCGATGAACTGAACGTCCAGCTCACCTGCCTTGACCATGTTCAGCAGCTTCTTTGCCATACCGGTGCTGGAAGCAACGGCTACGTTAACGGTCAGATCGCCAAGCTTGTAGGAAGCGGTCTTGATGCCCTCAACGCCGCGAACCTCGGTGAAGTCGACCTTCTCCAGCTTCTTGCCGAGAATTGCCTCTGCAGCATAGCGGAGAGCAGCCTCCATAACGCCACCGGTAGCGCCAAAGATTGCGCCTGCGCCGGAGCCGATGCCGAAGGGCTCGTCGAACTGAGCATCCTCAAGAGCGCGGAAGTTGATGCCGGCTCTGTGGATCATTCTGCCAAGCTCACGGGTGGTGATTGCGAAATCAACGTCCGGAACGCCTGCAGCTGCCTGATCGGGACGGCCTACCTCAAACTTCTTTGCGGTACAAGGAATAGCGGAAACCATCACGATATCCTTGGGATCCCAGCCCATCTTCTGTGCGTAGTAGGTCTTAACCACTGCGCCGAACATCTGCTGAGGAGACTTGCAGGTGGAGAGATTCTCGGTGAATTCCGGGAAATAGTGCTCGCAGTACTTGATCCATCCGGGCGAGCAGGAGGTGATCATAGGAAGTGCACCGCCATTCTTAACTCTTCCGAGGAACTCGGTTGCTTCTTCCATAATGGTGAGGTCTGCTGCGAAATTCAGGTCGTATACCGCGTCAAAGCCAAGTCTCTTGGTTGCGGCAACCATCTTCCCTTCAGTATCGGTACCGATGGGATAGCCAAAGCACTCGCCAATTGCGGTACGGACGGAAGG
>JAFNVK010000140.1 GCA_017379815.1 Clostridia bacterium | reverse complement strand
GAGCTCCCGCGAAGCGGGTGAGAGGGGAATGAAAAAGCCCTCTCCGTCTCGCTACGCGAGCCACCTCTCCCAACGGGAGAGGCTAACGTAAATTCCGCCCAAAGGCAATAGACACATTCCTTTTCAACGCTCTTAGCCACTTTTCTCTTTGACACCGCGGGCGCAAAGAGAAAAGTTACCAAAAGAGAAACGCCGAGGTTTTTTCGCGCTCTGCGGAGCGCGACCAAGGCTGCGCGCCTTGGATGGGCGCCCACTTGCGTGGGGGCTGCAAACGCGCTAACGCGCGAGGCAACACGCCCCACCTGCGGCTCAATGTCATCATCATTCCATCGGAAAGGAGAATCGTATGGAAACCGTTCGCGCATTGGCGCTTGCCGTGCTGGAAAAGCAGTTCGGCGCCGAGCAATATTCCAATATCGCTCTCGATACCGCCATCAAGCGCAATCCTCTCTCGGATGCCGACCGCGGTCTCCTTACCGCCCTCGTCTATGGCGTCATCGAGCGCAAGCTTACCCTTGAGCATATCCTCAAGGGCCTTTCCGATCGTCCCCTCGAGGAGCTGGACGGGCGCACGCACCTTCTCCTCCTGCTCGGCCTCTATCAGCTCCAATACCTCGACCGCGTTCCCGACCACGCCGCCGTCAACGAGACGGTTGCCTTGGCGCCCCGCCGCACGCGCGGCTTTGTCAACGCCATTCTTCGGGAGCATCTCCGACGGGGCAAGCGCTTCTCCCTCCCCGATCCCGAAAGCGACCCGATCGGCTATCTCTCGGTCAACTATTCCTTCGGCAAGGAGATCTGTGCGCGCTTTCTCTCCGCCTTCGGCATGGAGCGCGCAAAAAACCTGCTGGATGCCTTCAACCGCCCCTCTCCCCTGACGCTCCGCGTCAATACCCTGCGCACGAGCCGCGAGGCGCTTCTTTCGCGTCTGCGCGAGGCGGGATACGCGGCCGAGCCTACGCGCGAGAGCGAGGACGGCATCCGTCTCCCATCCGCACCCGTTACCTCACTTCCCGGATTTGCACAAGGCGAATTCTTCGTGCAGGACGAGGCCTCCCAGCTTTGCGTCAAGGCACTTGACGCGAAATGCGGAATGACGGTGCTGGATACCTGCGCCTGCCCCGGCTCAAAATCCTTTGGCATAGCGATCCGCATGGGCAACGCAGGAAGCGTTCTTTCCTGCGACCTGCACCAAAACAAGCTTTCCCTGGTCGAGAGCGGTGCCGCACGGCTTGGCATCTCCATACTGACCACCGAGGCGCGCGACGCGAGAGCGGAAAAGACCGAATGGACGGAAAGCTTCGACCGCGTGCTTTGCGACGTGCCCTGCTCGGGCTTTGGTGTCTTTGCCAAAAAGCCGGAGCTTCGCTACAAGGACCCCAAGCAGAGCGAGGCGCTCCCGGGGATCCAGAGCGCCATTTTGCAAAACGCCTCGCGCTTTCTCAAGCCGGGCGGACGTCTGGTCTATTCCACCTGCACGCTCCTTCCCGAGGAGAACGGCGAGAACGTGGCCGCCTTTCTGCGCACGCACGGCGAGTTTACCCTCCTGCGCGAGCGCACGCTCTATCCCGACACGGACGGCACAGATGGATTTTACTACGCGGTACTGCAACGGCACTGACTGAGCTGCCTGCTCTTTTATTACGCGGTACTGCAGCGGCACTGACCGAGCTGCCGGCTCTTGATTACGCCGTTTTGAAAAAAGACTGACAAATTTTCGGCAACATAGCTTGCCGATTTCACACACATACTGAACGAGAAAGGAGATCCCGACATGGAGCAAACGGAAAAACGGGAGCTGCTCTCCCTTACGCCATCCGAGCTTGAAGCGTGGATGCTCTCGGTGGGAGAGCCGAAATACCGCGCCGCCCAGCTCTTTCCGCAGCTGCACAAGGGCGTCTCTCCCGACGAGGTGACCACCCTTGGCAAGAGCCTTAGGCAAAAGCTGGCAGAGAGCTTTTCCTATCATCTTCCCGTCGTGGAGCAAAAGCTGGTGTCCTCGCTTGACGGCACGGTCAAGTATCTCTTTGCGCTTGCCGACGGCAACTGCGTGGAGAGCGTGGTCATGCGCTACGACCACGGCAACACGGTCTGCATCTCCTCCCAGGTGGGCTGCCGCATGGGCTGCAAGTTCTGCGCCTCCACCATTGGCGGACGCGTGCGCGATCTTACCCCGGGCGAGCTTTTGGGGCAGGTGATCGCCGCGCAAAAGGATCTGGGCGAGCGCATCTCCAACATCGTGATGATGGGCATTGGCGAGCCGCTGGACAACTACGACAACGTGCTTCGCTTTTTGCATCTGGTCACCTGCGAGCAGGGGCTCAACATCGGCGCCCGACACATCTCGCTTTCCACCTGCGGCCTTGTGGACCGCATCCTGCAGCTTTCCCAAGAGGCGCTTGCCATCACGCTCTCGGTGTCGCTCCACGCGCCCGACGACGAAACGCGCTCGGCCATCATGCCCATCAACAACCGCTGGGGCGTGGACGAGCTGCTCGACGCCTGCCGCGTGTATTTTGCGCGCACGGGGCGCCGCATTTCCTTTGAATACACGCTGATCGCAGGGAAGAACGATTCTCCTGCTTTGGCCGAAAAGCTGGCCCTCGTGCTCAACCGCCATCTGCGCACGCGCGAGGAGACCATGCCCATACACGTCAATCTGATCCCGGTCAACGAGGTGGACGAGACAGGCTTCCGCCGCTCGGGCAAGGCCGCCGTGGCGACCTTTGCCAAGGTGCTGGAGTCCCGCGGCATTCGCGCGACCGTCCGCCGAAAGCTGGGGGCTGACATCAACGCCTCCTGCGGCCAGCTTCGCCGCAACCGTCAGAACCAAACGTAAGCCGTTTTTTCATTCCGCGTCTACATACCCAACGAACAAAGGAGGACGCGTGTATGCGATATGCGGTGACGGCCTGCCTGCTTGCCCTTTGCAGTGCGTGGCTGAGCTTTGACCTGCTCTTTGTGCCGCGCGGCGTCAAGGAAACGCGCGTGGAGATCCCGCAATATTGCGGCGACGCCCTCGAGAACGCGGAATTTGCCGATTGGATGGAGACCGAGATCCTCTACCGCCACGATCCCGCGCCTGCGGGCACGGTGCTCTCGCAAGAGCCCGCGGCGGGCAGCTTGCGCAAGCTGACCGATGCCTATCCCATCTGCCGCGTGCGCCTCACGGTCAGTCTCGGCGAGGAGAGCGTCCCCTTGCCCGACCTTCTCGGTATGGACCAAAAGAGCGCTGAGGCGCGCCTTTTGGCGCTTGGTCTTTCGGCCGACGTCACGGTCAAGGAAACGGAGGGGCAGGGCTACCCCTCGGGAAGGGTACTTTCCATGCAGCCCTCGGCAGGCACGCGCGTGCCAAAGGGAAGCCGAGTGCGGCTTACCGTATCCTCGGGAGACCCCGTGCGCGAGGTGCGCGTTCCCGATCTGCGCGGCCTCTCCCGTGCCGAGGCACTGATGCTTCTCTGGCGCGCGGGACTTGCGGTGGACGAGGTGATCGAGACCCCTTCGCCCGAGCCCTCGGGAAGGGTGATCGGGCAAAGCCTTGTGGCAGGGACGCTGGTCGAACAAGAAACGAAAATAACCGTCTACGTGGCGACCGAAAGCGACCCGTAGAACAGGAGAAAGGAAACAAACGCATGACCTATCAATGCATTGGCAGAGTGATCGGGAGCGTCGGCGGACGCTTTACAGTCTATCTTCACCGCGAGGAGGACGAAAAAGCCCATCCGCTTATGGGCAAAACCGTGGTGGCGCAGGCCAGAGGCGTGCTTCGCCGCAAGGGCGAGCTTCTCGTGGGGGATCTCGTTGAGGTCAGCTACGACGACAGCTCCTTTTCCCTTGCGGATGGCGAGGCGATCCCCTCTCCCGACGGCACGGCCATCGCGGTGGAGCGTATCTGCGAACGCAAGAACGCGCTGATCCGTCCGCCCATGGCCAATCTTGACCTGCTCTTCGTCACGCTGGCGGCCGCCTCTCCCGATCCCGTTCTCGAAACGGTGGACAAGCTGATCAGCATTGCGGAGTTTCACGGCATCGAGCCGGTTTTGGTCATCACCAAGCGCGAGCTTGCCCCCGAGGCGGCGGACGCCTACAAAACGCTTTATGCGCGCGCGGGCTTTTCGGCCTTTGCGCTTGGGCGCGACTGTGCGGACGATCTGGACGCGCTTTCGGCATACATCAAGGAAAATCTCGGCGGCAGGATCGCGGCCTTCTCGGGCGCGTCGGGCGTGGGCAAATCCACGCTGCTCAACCGTCTTTTTCCGTCGCTCTCCCTGGAAACGGGCGAGATCAGCCGACGGATCGAGCGCGGCAAAAACACCACGCGCCGCGTGGAGCTGTATCCGCTTTCCGAAACGGGGGAGGGTGGATTTTTGGCCGACACCCCGGGCTTTACGATGCTGGATTTCGAGCGCTTCGACTTCTTTGACAAGGAGGACCTGCCCGAGACCTTCCGCGAGTTCCGCCCTTACATCGGGGAATGCCGCTTCACCAAATGCTCGCACACCAAGGAGCAGGGCTGCGCCATTCTCGACGCCATGCACCGCGGCGACATTTCTCCATCACGCCACCAAAGCTTCCTCTCGCTCTACGAGGTCTTAAAGAAGAAAACGAAGTGGTGACGTAAGGATACGGGAGCGCGATTTATTCGAGGGGTCTTTTGAAAAAGACCCCTCGAGCTCCCCCAAAACTCCCCAAACAAAAAGAATAGCTACCCATGGAAGGAAGTGCGAACAACGTGCTTCCTTTTTTTGTGCGGCGGAGGGGAGTTTTCGCTTGCTCGTGCAGGGGCCGTCACAGACGGCGGCCCCCTACACGGGATAGTCTCACTTTGGAACACCTCATCCGTCACCCTACGGGTGCCACCTTCTCCCACTGGAGAAGGCTACTAAATTCCATGCCTGCAACAATCAATTTCTACAATGTGACGTCCCTTTATGCGGCTACGCACAAAGGTAAAACGCCGCGCAAACCAATGCCTTCTCCTGTGGGAGAAGGGGGACCGCGGCAGCGGTGGATGAGGAGTCGGCAAACCGCCGCATTACCTGCACCCTGTCATCCTGAGCGGAGGCGAAGCCGCAGTCGAACTTTTGCGGGTCGAGTGAAACGAGCAAGCAAAAGCGTGCGTCCGCAGGACGCGCGGGATCTCGTTTGAGCGCTTCGTATCTTCCTGTAAGGAAAGTTACATCATTTGGCAGGATAGCAAAATTCCT
>JAFNVK010000139.1 GCA_017379815.1 Clostridia bacterium | reverse complement strand
GCGCGAACGCCGGTCAGGCGTGCCGCAAACAGACCGAGATTCTCGGGATGCGTGAGCAGGCGCACGCGCGCGTCCTGCGCGGCGTGCGTGCCGACCACGGCAGCAGAGGAATCGGTGCTTCCGTCGTCCACGGCAAGAATTTCGAGCTCGCGCAGGCTCTGGGAGCGGATGCTCTCAAGGCAGGCCGAGAGCGTTCGCTCGGCGTTGTAGAAGGGCAGGATCACGGAGATCCTCGGTTGCGTTTGCATAGACAGAGATCCTTTTCTTGTTTTGACTTGCGTTATTTGCCCGAGGAGGCCTTGGCGTAGGCGTCGCAGACCTCCTGCGTGTCCCCAATGCGGCGGACGCGTCCTCCGTCCAGCCAAAGCACGCGGTCGCACAGGCGGCGGATCTGCCCGAGGTCGTGCGAGACCAAAAGCACGGTGGTCCCTCTGTGCATCAGCTCCAGCATACGGGTATAGCTCTTTTCCTGAAAGCGGGCGTCCCCCACGGCCAGGATCTCGTCCACGATCAGGACGTCCGGCTCGACCATGGAGGCGATCGAAAAGGCCAGGCGCATCACCATGCCCGAGGAATAATTGCGCACAGGGACGTCGAGAAAGTCGTACAGGCCGGAGAATTCCACGATCTCGTCGAAGCGCTCACGCAGGAATTGCTCGGAGTAGCCGAGGATCGCGCCGTTGAGAAAGATGTTCTCCCGTCCCGTCAGGTCATCGTCAAAGCCGCTCCCCAGCTCCAGCATGGGCACGACGCGCCCCTTGACGCGCAGCTCCCCGGAGGTGGGGGTCAGGATCCCGGCGATCACCTTTAGCAGGGTGCTTTTTCCCGCGCCGTTGCTGCCAACGATCCCCAAGACCTCTCCGCGGCCTACCGAAAAGGAGACGTCGGAGAGGGCAAAGAAGGAATTGTAGCGCAGTCTTCCGCGCGCCAGAGCAACGAGGTATTCCTTCATGCTTTGGATCTTATCCTTGGGCATTCGATAGCAAAGACCGACTCGGTTGAGGGTGATCACGGAGGGCTCTCCTTTCGCGGGGAAATTTCGTTTTCAGACGTACAGCACGAAGCGGTCCTGCTTTGCGCGAAAGATCCAAAGCCCGAGCAGGAGGGGGGCCGTGCAGAGGATCAGGCAGTAGAGATAGGCCTTTGGTTCGGGGGAGACGCCCTGCATCAGGACCGTGCGGACGAAGCGCAGGACGTGGTAAAGGGGATTGAGCTTATAGACAGTCAGAACGTTCTTGGGAATAATGCTCTCGGGGTAAAAGATGGGGGTTAGATACATCCAGAGCATGGAGAGCACGCCCCAGAGGAATTGCGTATCGCGAAAAAAGACCATCAGCGTGGCGAGCAGAAGTCCTATGCCGTAGCTCAAGCAAAAGAGCATCAGAAGCGCAAAGGGGAGCAGAAGGATCGCGAGGGTGATGGGCGTGCGGGTCAAGAGAAGCATCAAAAAAAGAGGCGCGAGCGAGAGAAGCAGATTGATCGAGGAGGAGAGCGTGCGCGAGAAGGGGTAGATATACTTTGGCAGATAGACCTTATGGATCAGCGAGGCGTTGGCCACGATGCTCATCAGACAAAGGTGCGTGGCCTCCGAGAAGAAGTTGAAGCAGATGATGCCCGAGAGCAGGTAGATGATGAAATTCGGAATGTCCGAGCGGAAGAGCGTGGAAAAGACGACGTACTGGATGCTCATGGTGAGGAGCGGATTGAGAAAGCTCCAAAGCACGCCAAGGACGGATCTCTTGTACTTGGTCTTAAAATCGCGCAGGACGAGCTGGCGGATGAGAAAGCGGTAGCGCGCAAGGCTCGGACGGTCCTGCGGTCTTTGGGGTGCGTGGGTCAAGGCGGAGTGCCTCCTTCCGTATTCGTTTCGCCTATGGCACCCGTCTCGCGCAAAAAGCGTGCCAATGCGTCCTTCCAATGCGGCAGACGGGGAAAGCCGTTTTCCGTCAGGCAGTCCTTACTAAGTCGGGAGTTGAGCGGCCGCCTTGCCGCCGTGGGAAAGACCGAGCTTTCTACGGGGAGAATGCGTGCAGAGCCTCCCGCAAGGCGCAGGATCTCCGCGGCAAATTCCGCCCGTGAGCAGACGCCCTCGTTGGTCACGTGATAGACGCCGTAGCGCTCGGTGCCGATCATGCCGAGCAGAGAAGCGGCAAGATCCTTGGTGTAGGTGGGAGAGCCGATCTGGTCGCAGACCACGGGGATCTCCTCCTGCCTCTCGGCACGCGAGAGCAGGGTGTAGACGAAGTTCCTTCCGTGCCGCCCAAAGAGCCAGGAGGTGCGAACGATCATGGCGCGCGAGCAAAGCGAGAGGACGGCGTCCTCGGCAAGCGACTTGGAGAGCCCGTAGACCGAGAGGGGAAGCTTTGGGGCGGACGTGCGGTAAAATTCCTCCCCCTCGCCCGAAAAGACGTAGTCGCTGGAGAGAAAGAGGAAGGACGCCCCGATTTGCTCAGCGGCCTCGGCAAGGCACGCGGTGGCGTCAAGGTTCAGGCGTCGGCAAAGCTCGCTCTCCCGCTCGGCGCGGTCCACGTCGGTGTAGGCGGCCGCGTGCAGGATCACGTCGGGGCGGCTGTTCAGCACTCTTTGGCGAACGGCGTCCGTGTCGCACAGATCCAGATCCTCGCGGTCGGTGCAGTCAAGCGTCAGCCCTTTTTTACGGGCAAGCAGGGGGCAAAGATCGGCGCCGAGCTGTCCGCGCGCGCCCGTAACAAAGACCTTCATGGGGTGCTCCTTTCGGTAGAGGCTTGCTCAGGGGCGCCGTCTTGCGATCGTGCGGATGAGCAGACGAAAGAGGGGAGAGGGGAGACGCAGGGCCAAAAGCTCAAAGGCGGTGACGGCGGGATCGTACCGCCAAAGGCGAAGCAGGCGGCGTGCGCCCCCGCGTTTTCCTATGGCATTGGCAAGCCTTGCCTCACTCCAGGCGGCGGCCTCCCTCAGCGCGGGGCTGTCGGTGTAGCGTGAAAAGATGCGTATGCGCTCGCAAAAAACGCGAATGCGCAGGCGCACGTAGTCCGCGCGGCTTTCCACACCGGCAAGCGTTCCGGTCTGGTTCTCTCCGTGAATGCGGTAGAGCAGCTGCGGTGCGTCGAGAAAATCCAACGCACCGTCAAGAGAAGCGCGGAAGGCGAGGTAATGGTCGTGCACGAGAGCTCTTGGAAAGGGAAGATAGGAGAGCGCACGCCGTCGCTCGATCAGCAGGGTGCAGCCCATCACGAAGTTGCGGCGGATCAGCACGTTGGCAAGGCCGTAGCCTCTTTGCAGGCGATGGCGCGGCCGCAGATCCTCTATGCGACGGGCAAGCAGGCTTCCTTCTCGGTCGATCACGCAAGCGTTGCAAAAGACCAGCGTGGGGCGGAGCGGACTGCTCTGCAGAAGGGCGAGCGAGTCCTTCAGCTTATCCCGAAGCCACACGTCGTCCTGGTCGCAAAAGGCGACGTAGGGCTCTTTTGCCCTTTGCAGAAGGGCGGCAAAGGTGGCGGTTGAGCCTTTGTTTTCTTCGCTTTGCAGAAGCACGTAGGGAAAGGCGGTGATATGCTTTTGCAAAAGGGCCTCCAGCTCCTCCTTGGAAAAGCGCGGCGAGGCGTCGTCGCAAACGTAGAGGCAGGCGGGCAAAAGGCTTTGCGTATTGAGCGAATCGAGCAGACGGGCAAGCCAATCCACACGCGGCTCGTAGACGGCGAGAAGCACCGCAATGGCGGACGGGGGCATGGCGATCCCCTCCTTTTCGGTTTCTGTGACCTAGTTTCTGCCAAAGCGTGCAGAATTATGCGAAAGAGACAAAAAAGGATCTGCCCGCACGCCGCACCTTTCGTGCAGTGTGGGACAGATCCTTGTATGTTATTCTTTGTTTTCTTGCAAAGCGGCTTGCGTCCGCCGTTGCTTCCATGCGTCAAGCGCCTTCTCGGCCTTGCCGAGCAGAAGCTCTGCGCCGAGCGCGGACAGCGGAAGGAGAAGCAGGATATAGATCATGCAGTATTGCGATTTTGCTTCAAAGAGCAGGTGGTAGAGAAAACCGCCGAGGAAGACGGTTGGGAGCAGTGCGTCGGTGATCCGCCCCTTTTTGATCAGGGAGAGCGTACCCACGCTTGCCAGAACGAGCAGGAGCTGCTGCAGGAAATTGAGGTATTGCGTCACGTGGTCCTCACCCTCACCGCACACCCAGGCGCCAAGCGGCCCTGAGCCGTCGCCGTAGCGTCCGCGCACCTGTGCAAGCCAGATGCCCTGGTAGGTTGGCTCATTCCATTGGCTGGCGATCTTTTCGGAGAAGAAGGCGAGCGCGTAGGCGGGATCGGCCGAAAAGATGGCGATATGCTCGTCGATCGCCTCCTTTGCCAGAGGTTTCATGGCCTCGGTATCCTTACCTGCCGTGTAAAAATCGCGCACCACGTACTTGGATTCGTACCAGCCGGGCGCGATGTAGGAGTCGTGCGTTCCCATGGCGGCCCAGGCCTGCATGGGAACGCCCTTGCCAAAGGCAAAATCCGTGCGTGCCTCGTATTGCCATTGCACGGCTTTTGGCAGCCCGATCGAGCAGGCGAGACAGAGCGCAAGGCAGAGGGGCAGGAGGGGATCCTTTTCCTTCAAAAGACGCAACAGACCGATGATGAGTATGGCGCAGAGGAAGATGATGCTGTTCTTCTTGAGGCATATGGCAATGCCAAGGAAGAGTGCGCAGAGCAAAAGACGGCGGATGCGCGTTGCGATCCCGTCCTCCCGTCGGATCTCAAGAAATTGCCACATGGACAACGCGGAAAAGAGAAGCGCGGGGATCACGCCGTAGGTGAAGGTGCAAAAGAGGATCGGGGGGAGAAAGAGGGCCAGCAGAACGGCCGAAAGCTTTACCACGCCCTCGCGCTCGCGTCCGTAGGTCAGGCGGATGCAGTGAAGGAGGGCAATATAGGCCAAAACGAGGCAAAGCACGTTGACGTATTGCAGAAGCATCAGATTGCCCCCCGTGGGGAAGATGCGCAGAAGGATCTCGCAGAACAGCACGTAGCCGAGCTGATAGGGGAAGCGCAAAAAGTAGTCGGTGGTCACCTCTTTCGGGTCACCCATCGAGAGGTGATAGGCGGCACGGGTCACGATGGCCGAGTCCTGCATCGGCGCGCCCTGCACCGTATGCACCCAAACGACGCCGAGCAGAGCCACAATGGCAAGGCAGACGGCGCACACGCCCTTTGTCGGCAGGGGGCGCAGAAGCCTGCGCAGCGGCAGGAGACAGGCGAAGGAAAGCAGGAGCACAGCGAGGTTCAGGGGAAGGGAGTCGGAGAGATACCGCACGCCCTCGCGCGGCGGATTGTCGGTGTGCATATCCGT
>JAFNVK010000138.1 GCA_017379815.1 Clostridia bacterium | reverse complement strand
GGTCGCCCCCACGTTCTGCCAGCCAAAGGTGACGGCAAGGAAAAGCACGCAGAGCGCGATCAGAACGTATGACAGGGTGTTTCCGGCCGCCGGGACGTCGGTCTGTGCGCCGAACAGATCCAGGAGCAGCGTTGCGATCGGCGTGGTCTCCTGCAGGCCCGCACCGTAAAGCTGTGAGAACAGAGGATCGGTTGCCGTCGGGGTCATCTTCTGACCCGTGTAGAGCAAAAAGATGAAGATCAGGGGCAGAACCATCGGGAGCATGATCAAATTCAGCCCGACCAGCTTCCAGAAGCGGCGGCCGAGAAGCTTGAAGTATCGCTTGACCGTTGGCGTGGTATCCTCCTCGAGTGCATCGGGGCGGTTATCCCGATGAAGATCAAAAAAGCGGAAAAGTCGACTTCCTTTTTTTTCAGTATCCAAGTTTCAATCCTTCTTTGCAAGTAATATTGGTTACATTGTAGCATATCCTGCCGTAAAAGTCAAGGATTTCAACCGATTTGCGTATGTGAATTTTCGTTCAAAAAGCTTGTTCTTTTCCATACGAAAATGCAGGAAAAAATCAAAAACGCACTTGCATTCCGAAAAAAGATATGGTATAATGAAAGCAGAATAAGCTTTTATCAACTCCGCGGAAAGGATATGCCTCATGAAACTCAAAAAAATGCTGCCTACCATTCTCGGCGTGATCGGTGCCGTCAGTCTGATCGGCGCGATCCTCCTCTTTGCCATCGCTCTTCCTCAGGCAAATGCCCCCTACAAAAAGGTGCTCACCTCGCTGATCGCATCCTTTATGCTGATCCTTACGGCGCTTGTTGCCTATTATCTTTATATCACGCGCGATGCCGAGCCCAACTTCTTCCTCTTTGATCGCGCAAAGAAGCGCAATATTGCCGTTGAGGAGCTGACCTTCCAGATCGTCAACGAGCGCATGGGCTTCTTCCTGACCTTGGTCTGCGAGACCCCTAATCAGCTTTGGCAGAACGACGTTCTCGAGAATGACCGCAAGCTCGGCTACCGCCGCGTCTACCGTCCGCTCCTGGCCTACAAGATGCTCTACGATCTGGCCGACAAGGACGTTCCCGCCTACTGGGAGCTGCTCTATAACGCCACCCCCGAAACCGTGAACTCGCTTTGCGAGGCGCTTGAGCAGGGCGGAGAGAAGGAAATGGTCAAGGCCTTCCGCTTTATTATGGAGACCTATCGTGCACGCCCCGATCGCATTAAAGATTTCGTCTGCGGCAACACGCGCTACATTCGCGGCAGAATGCTTACATACGTCAGACGAAACATCGAGATCTTCTACTGAGTACAGTTCGCTTTTCAGCAGGCGATGGAACAGACGTTCCGTCGCCTGTTTTTTCTTCCTCTCGCGATTTCGTTAATCCGACGTTCGGAGAATACCGTGAACACCTCTTTGCCGCTACCGTTGAACAAAGGCGAAAGCAACTGTCAAGCCGCACGCATCCTTGAGGATGCACTCAAGCGCGGGGTCGATCTTTTGGGAGGCTCCTCGCTCCTTCTCATCACCTCGCCCATCCTGCTCGCCTGTGCCTTGGGCGTGCATTTTTCTTCAGAAGGGCCAATCCTTTTCCGCCAAGCACGCGTTGGAAAGGATGGGAAAGAATTCATCTTGTATAAGCTTCGCTCGATGTATCCAAACGATCGGGAGGCTTGCGGATGGACGACCGAGGACGACGTGCGCGTAACGCCGTTTGGGGCAATTTTGCGCCGTTTTTCGCTGGACGAGCTTCCACAGCTTTGGAACGTGATCATAGGAGACATGAGTCTCGTTGGTCCGCGCCCCGAAACGCCGCATTACGTCAGGATCTTTTCCGAACGCTTTCCCGATTACCCAAAGCGACACGCCGTCCGTCCCGGCCTGACCGGTCTTGCACAGATCATGGGCCTGCGTGGCAACACCTCCATCCGCCGGCGTCTTGAGGCCGACCTTGCCTATCTTTCACATCAAAGCCTCCTTTTGGATCTGGCGATCCTTCTTCTGACACCCGGCAGGGTTCTGTCATCCGAAGAGAAGGCATTTGCCCGCAACCGTAGGAGCATGCCGTGAAGCGCCAAAAGATCCTTTACTGTGCCTCCACAGACGAGCATCTTATTCGCTTTCATCTGCCGTATATCAAGGCGCTGGCCAAGGAATATGACCTTCACGTGATGGGGAACGGAAGCACCTTTTCTCATCAAGCCCCCTTTTGCAAGCAGATGCTCTCGCCCAAAAATCTCAAGGCGCTGATGAGGATACGCCGTCTTCTCCGTCGGGAGCAATTCGACCTGGTCCTTACCCACACGGCTCTTGCCTCCTTTCTCGTGCGCCTTGCCGCAAAGGGAATGCGACGTCCGCCAAGGATCACGGTAACTGTCCATGGGTATCTTTTTGCAAAGAGACCTCGTTCCGTGCGGGAAAGACTTTTTTTGCTTTGCGAACAGCTCGTCAAAAGACAGACCGATCTGCTCCTGGTGATGAACCGCGAGGATCTTGCTCTGGCAAAGCGTTACGACCTCTCGCAGGGGGAGATCCGCTTGATCCGCGGAATGGGGCTTGAAGGGAAAAGTCAGGACACGGAGCCTCTTCATTTGCGCAATCGGCTTGGACTTTTGCCCGAGGATATGCTTTGCCTGTACGTGGGAGAGCTGAGCCAACGGAAGAACCAGATGTTTCTCATTCGCGCCTTTCACGCTCTTAGGCAAAGAGGGGAAAGGGCAGTCCTGCTTCTGGTCGGCAATGGGGCAGAGCGAAAAGCGCTCCTGCGTGAAATACGGCGTCTTCACTTGGAGAATACCGTCTACCTTCTTGGAGAGCAAAAGAAGATATATTCCTATCTTCGGGAGACCGATCTCTACGTCTCGGCAAGCCGCTCGGAGGGCCTTCCGTTCAATATTCTTGAAGCCATGGAGATAGGGCTTCCCATCCTTGCCTCGCGCATCAAGGGGCATGAGGATCTGCTTGGCAGCTGCCCCGACTCGCTTTATCCCGATGGCGATGAGGAGGCCTTTTGCAAGTGTCTGGTCGAACGGAAAAGAGAGGGCCGTCTTGGGCAGGGAAGTCACGCTTATCCAAATCTCGAGCGCTACCGCCTCACCTCGGTGTTCGATGAGAACCTGGCGCTCCTGAAGGGAGGGAAGCCGTAATGCTCCGCGCACGGATACGCTCCTTTTTCCAAAGTCCCCTCTATCTTGCCGTGATCTTGATTCTGCTTCTCCTCGGGAACACCTTTGCCATTGAGCTGTTTACGGGTGGCGCGATCATTCTGCTGGTTGCCGTCGGGTGCTTTGTTGAGGAGGATCTTCGCTTTGCCGTGTTTCCGCTTCTGGGCCTGATCTTTTCCGTCCCGATCGCGCACTCGCCAAATGTACCCGATTACAGTGATTACTACGTCCGTCCGCCCGTACTCCTTGCGTTGATCGTGCTTTTTCTGGTTCTCCTTGGCTCCTTGATCCTCTTCGTCCTGCGCAATCGAAAACGATGGCCGCGAGAGCCACTTTCTCCAACGGCGCTCGGCATTCTTGTATTTTGCCTGGCTATCACGCCAAACGGGTTGTTCAATTCTTCTTACACACCCGCAAACATCCTTTATGCTCTGACCTTCTCTCTGTCCGCGCTCCTGATCTACGTGCTTTTCTCCCGCTTTATCGTCTGGGAGAGCAACGCACGCGAATACGTGATGCTCTGCTTTTTGCTGTGCGGGCTTCTCATTTCGCTTGAGCTGTTGATCGCTTACGGAAGGACGGTGGAATACGACGCCCAGGGCAGGGTGATCAAGGAAAGCGTGCTTCTTGGCTGGGGTGTGTGGACGGCCATTGGCGGAATGCTCCTCTTTTTGATGCCATCCTGCTTTTATTTTGCCGCCTGCAAGAAGCACGGATGGCTTGGATATGCGGCAGGAATGCTCCTTTACGTCTGTATCCTGCTTTCCCGAAGCCGTGGAGCACTGCTCGTCGGCACGCTCACGCTCCTGCTCTCCCTCGCGGCTTGCCTCGCTTACGGCAAGCACCGCAAACGAGTGTTGTGCCTTGGCCTTTTGCTCCTTCTGCTCGCGCTTCCGCTTCTTTGGTACAAGCGTGAGACGCTGGTATCCTTTATCCGATCCGTGTTTGAAAACGGTCTTTCGGATAACGGACGCTTTGCACTCTGGAGGATCGGTCTGCAAAAGGCAATTCGGTATCCGCTTCTTGGCTCGGGCTTTTACGATTCCTTTGTGAATCCGGAGTGGCCAAAGAGCGTATATCCGTATTTTTATCACAACACACCCATTCAACTTCTTGGCGCGACGGGGCTGCTTGGATTTGTGGGATACGCCGTTCACCGCTTGCAAACCATCCATCTTATCCTGAGCCGACGCACGCCGACGGCGATCTTTTTGGGGATCGGGATTCTCGGGCTCTTGCTTTTCTCTCTGCTCGACGTCCTCTTTTTCAACACCTATCCCATGCTTTTCTATGCCTTGATGCTTCTTTGCGTGGAGAAAAGCAAGGTTGAATAAGAAAAGAGCATCACGCTACCTCTACAATGGCGTTGCATGATGCTCTTTTTTCTTGCCTTTATCCAACGTAATCCTGGATCAGCGCCAGCAGCTCGCGCCAGCTGCCGACCTCGATCCCTTTTTCCAAGAGAGCGCGATCCTTTTCGGGGAGCGCGGAAAGATCGACGTCCAATACCCGAAGAAGCTCGCCGCTTTTCGAATACACACCAACGTGCCCGTTCTCTGCGCGAACGATAAGCCCCTCAAAAAAAGCAGTCTCCTCCTTATCCACCGTAGGCGAGGAGGGGCGTCCCTCAGCTTCCGGCTCACGGTCCAGTGCCGCCATCGCCTCCACGGAATCCTCAAGTGTGTTCAGCAAAAGATGCGTCTTTTCGCGCAAGGCCCGGCTTTCGTCCACCGCATTCCGCATCACAGTAAGCGCAATGATCGAGAGCATAAGACAGACCAGCAGTAAAAAGGCACACAGTATCGTCATCAGCTTTGTATGATCCATGCATTTTCTCCTTTCACAGTTTCTTGCAATATGGGTAATGATAGCATTTCCCCAAAAGGCGGTTTTATGCAAGCGATCGTGGAATACTAAAGACGAAAGGTCAATGCAGAGGAGAAGGAAGATGAAGCAGGAGAAAAAAGAACGAAGCAGAAAGGATATCGGGAGAAGGATCGGACGCACGGTAACGGTTGTTTTCCTCATTCTTGCGCTTTTGCCGATCGCGGCAGGTGTATGGGTGCGCAAGACGTTTACCATGCAGTTTCCCGAAGCTCTTCTGCTGAATGCGGAGCATCGTCGATCGCCTTCGTTTTATTGGTATTCCTTCACCGACCGTACGTCCAGAACGGGGGAGAGGCAGGCTCTCCCCGAAGGAATGTATGCGCAGAAGCCCCATCTTTTGGTTAACGGCTCGGATATCCCCGTCGATCTGAAAAACGCTTTTCTGGCGATCGAGGATAAGCGCTTTTACCAACACAAGGGTGTTGATTGGTATCGAACCGTTGCCGCCGGGCTCAACTGCATGCTTGGCTTTTCCTCTCAGTTTGGCGGCTCTACCGTCACGCAGCAGCTCGTCAAAAACGTGACGGGGAACAATGAGGTAACGCCGAGGCGCAAGCTCCAGGAGATCCTTTACGCCCTGGATCTGGAGCGGCGTCTGGACAAGAGCCAGATCCTGGAGTGGTATCTCAACGTGATCCACTTTTCGGATCGATGCGAGGGCGTGGCCGAGGCTGCTGAGCATTATTTTTCCAAGCGTGTGGACGAGCTTACGCTTGCACAGTGCGCCTCCCTGGCGGCGATCGCCAACAGCCCGGCCTATTATCATCCCGTCCGCCATCCCGAGAACAATTTGCGGCGGCGGAATCTGATCCTTTCCGAGATGCGACAGCAGGGCATGATCGGAGAGGAGGATTACCTTGCGGCGTGCGACGAGGCGCTTTGTGTGGCTCTCTCTGCCGCGCAAAGTGAGGATGGGATCAATTCCTGGTATATCGACATGGTGCTGGAGGACGTGATCCGAGACCTGATGCTGGAGTATCGCATTTCTCGCGCAGAGGCCTCTCGCTGGATCAATTACGGCGGCCTTTCGATCGACGTTGCCATGGATCCCGAGATCCAAAGCACCGTGGAGGACTATTATCGGAAGCTTTCGGGGCTTCCCATAAGTCAGAGCGGTGCGTCGGCACAGTCGGCACTGATCCTGATCCATCCCGAGACCGGAGATATCCTCGGGGTGGCAGGCGGGGTAGGAGAAAAGAAGGGCAATCTATTGCAAAACCTTGCCACGCAAACGCTTCGCCCTCCCGGCTCCTGCCTCAAGCCGATCAGCGTTT
>JAFNVK010000137.1 GCA_017379815.1 Clostridia bacterium | reverse complement strand
CAATCTCGTCCTGACCGGACAGGAAATGGCAAGGCTTTCGGACAGTGAGCTATCCGACCGTCTTTCTCGCCTTGCCGCCGTTGCGCGCGCCCTGCCGAGCGACAAGAGCCGACTGGTCCGTCTGGCGCAGGAAAAGGGACTCGTCGTGGGCATGACCGGGGACGGGATCAACGACGCCCCCGCCCTCCGCCGTGCCGACATCGGCTTTTCGATGGGAAGCGGTACGCAGGTGGCCAAGGACGCCGGCGACATTCTGATCCTGGACGACAACCTCGCCTCCATCGTGCGCGCCGTTCTTTACGGACGGACCGTGTTCAAGAGCATCCGCAAGTTCATCACCCTGCAATTGACCATGAACCTCTGCGCCGTGGGCATCACGATGATCGCCCCCTTCCTTGGCGTGGATTCTCCCGTTACCGTGATCCAGATGCTCTGGATCAACATCATCATGGACACTCTCGGCGGCCTCGCCTTTGCCGGAGAAGCGCCCCTTGACGACTATATGCGCGAGATGCCGAAGAAGCGTGACGAGGGGATCCTCAACCGCTATATGGTCAATCAGATCCTCTTTCTCGGCGGATTCAGCGTGCTCCTCTTCCTCTTTTTCCTCAAATGCCCCCTGATCACCTCTCTCTTTCGCCACACCGAAGGGAATCTCTGCCATCTGACCGCCTTTTTCGGGCTCTTCATCTTTGCCTCGGTGCTCAACTGCTTCAATGCGCGCACAGACCGCCTCTCCCTTGCCGCAGGGCTTGGAAAAAACAAGACCTTCCTTGGGATCATGGGCGCGATCCTCGCGATCCAGCTGATTTTTCTCTATCTCGGCGGAAGCGTTCTGCGCACCATGCCTCTGACGGCACGCGAGCTTTGGATCACCTGGCTGCTCGCGCTCTCGGTCTTCCCTGCCGATCTGCTCCGCAAGGCGATTCTTCGCCTGCGCGGAAAGCGAATGGGCTATTAACGAAAAGATCGGCCTCAACCCGAACGGGTTGAGGCCGATCTTTGTCATACGTTATGCGTTTTCCCAGTCTTCCAGCAGGGATAAAAATGCGGGGAGCTCGCGGATCTCGGCGTCGGGTCGGATGTCCTCGCGCCCTGCCTTCCCTTGCGGGTTAAACCAGCAGGTGCGGATCCCCGCACGTATACCGCCGAGGATATCCGAGCTCAGACTGTCCCCGAGAATGACTGCCTCGCGCGGCGAAAAATCAGGGATCGCGGCAAAGCAGGCGTCAAAAAATTCCTTTTGCGGCTTGACGGCGCCCAGCTGTTCGGAAATAAAGATCCCGTCAAAGTAGCGCCCCACCCCCGAATCGGCAATGCGCGGCGTTTGCACCGAAAGCGTACCGTTAGAGGCAATATACAGCTTGTAGCGCCCGTAAAGCGCGTCAAGCAGCTCTTTTCCGAAGGGCATGAAGCCATGCTCGCGGGAGAGCGCCAGCATATAGTAGTCTCTTGCCTCCTCGGGTGAGGCGGCTGAGCCGAGCTCCCGAAAGAGGATCTCAAAGCGGCGCACCTGCACCTCCTCGCGCGTCAGCTCGCCGCGCTCCAGGGCCTCCCACTGCGCCTTGTTGATGGCACTGTAGCGCGCCACCGTCTCGTCGGTGGGGGGAATGCCGAGAAAGGAGAAGGTCTTGCGAATAGCCTCGTCCTCCGCCTGCCCGAAATCCAGGATCGTATCGTCCAGATCAAGAAATATCCAACGGATCATGCGCTTGTCCTCACTTCCAGATCACGTTTTCCTCGCCGAGAAGCGTGCGAAGCTGCTCCACGGCGTAGCGACTGCGCTCCATGCCCATCGCCTCGGTGCTGTAGGTCTTGGTGGAGGCGTCGTAAAAATAGACGGGGAAATCTCCCTCAAAAAGCTCGACGATGTTTTTCGCCTTGCGGTAGCGTACATCCTCCAGTGAGGGAACGCGCAAGAACAGTCTGCGCGCCTGCGAAAGGCCCTCGAGCGCAGGGGCAGAGGGGATCTTTTCTGCGGACGTGTCGCGCTTTTTTGTGCGCTCCGGTTCCGCAGGAGCGGAGGCCTCGGCCTCCTTTTTGTCCTCTCCGCGATAGCGGGCGTCCTCGATCAGCTCCTTGGCCAGGTTGACCAACAGCTTTGCCGGCTCGTCCTCACGGACCGAAAGCGTGCCCGTGACGAACAGGCCGTTCTCCACGCGGAGCAGATGCGAAAGCTCCTGATACTGCCGTGCAAAGGCGATGCACTCGATCTCGCCCATGCGGTCCTCCAGCGTGAAAAAGGCCATACGGTCGCCGTTTTTCGTGCTTTTCGGCGTTACGGAGGTCACGATCCCCGCAAAGGAGACGCGCGCCTTGTCGGCAGGATCGGCGTCCTCTCCGACGTAGTCCACAATGGACGCGGGAGAAAGATCGGCAAGGTGCTTTTCGTATTCGTCGAGAAGCTGACCAGAGAAATACATTCCCGCGGCCTCCTTCTCCATCAACAGCTTTTCACGAATGCCGAACTCGGGAATATCGGGGTACTCGCAGGAGGGGGTGCTCGGGAGCGTTCCCGCCATGGAGAACATATCCAGCTGGCCGTCCAGGTTGTTTCTTCCCTTCTCGGCGGCGCGGTCGATCATGCGCTCCGAGACGGCCAGCATCTGACTGCGGTGCAGTCCAAGGCCGTCAAACGCGCCTGCGCGCAAGAGCGACTCGACCATGCGCTTGTTCAGGTCTCCCGCGGGCATACGGTCGATGAATTCCTCAAAAGAGGCAAACGGACCGTTCTGCCGCTCGCGCAGGATCTGCTCGATGAACTGGCGTCCCACGTTTTTCAGCGCCAGAAGGCCGAAGCGGATATGCTTTCCCGACACCGAAAAGAGCATACGGCTCTCGTTGATGCTGGGGGGAAGCACGCGAATGCCGCGCGAGGCACATTCGGCAATATACTCCGCGATCTTGGTCTGGTTACCGAGAACGCTGGTGAGCAGGGCGGCAAAATACGCCCTCGGATGGTGGCATTTGAGATAGGCCGTGCGATAGGAAATGATCGCGTAGGCCGCGGCGTGCGACTTGTTGAAGGCGTAGTTGGCAAAGCTCTCCATATCGGTAAAGAGCGTTTCGGCAACCTCCCTCTCCACGCCTCGCTCGGCAGCCCCCGCAAGAAAGCTTTCTCTCTCGGCCAGAAGCACCGACGCCTTTTTCTTGGACATGGCGCGGCGCACGACGTCCGCGTGCCCGAAGGTATATCCTCCGATCTCGCGGAAGATGCTCATGACCTGCTCCTGGTAGACCACGCAGCCGTAGGTGGAGCGCAAAATCGGCTCGAGAAGTGGCGTGACGTAGGTCACCTTTTCGGGATGATGACGGCGCTCGATGAAGGTGGGAATGGAGTCCATGGGTCCCGGACGGTAGAGCGCGATGGCGGCAATAACATCGTCCAGACGCTCGGGCGCAAGGTTGGAGAGCATCTGCCGCATCCCCGCAGACTCAAGCTGAAAGACGCCCGAGGTCTTGCCGGAGGAGATAAGACGGTAGGTGGCCGCATCATCCAGCGGGATCTTCTCCACGTCAAAGTCGGGCTCCTCCTCGCGGATCTGCCTTTCGGCGTCGTGAATGATGGTCAGATAGCGCAGAGCAAGAAAATCGAATTTTAAGAGGCCGAGACGCGCAACGGTGTCCATATCGAACTGCGTCACCACGGTCCCGTTGCTCAGGGCAAGAGGCACGTGATCGGCGATCGGACGGTCGGTGATCACGATACCCGCGGCGTGAATGGAGACGTTTCGCGGCATTCCCTCAAGTCCCATCGCCGTATCCACCAGCGTTTTTACGCGATCCGAGCTTTCATAGAGCTGCTTGAGCGTGGGTTGGGCGAGAGCGTCGGCAATGGTGATGTTCAGCTCCTGCGGAACGGCGCGTGCCACGGCGTCCACGTCCTGGTAGGACATTCCAAGCGCCCTTCCCACGTCGCGGATCGCGGCGCGTGCGGCAAGCGTACCGAAGGTGATGATCTGCGACACGTGATCGGCGCCGTATTTGCGCGTGACGTAGTCGATGACCTCGTCGCGTCGGTTGTAGCAGAAGTCGATATCAATATCCGGCATACTGACGCGCTCGGGGTTGAGGAATCGCTCGAAGAGCAGGTCAAAGCGAATGGAATCCACGTCCGTAATGCCCAGAACGAAGGCCACGAGGCTTCCCGCGCCCGAGCCTCTGCCCGGTCCTACGGGAATGTCGCGCGACTTGGCAAAGGCAACGTAGTCCTGCACGATGAGAAAATAGTCGGCGTATCCCATCTGCCCGATGACCGAAAGCTCGTAGTCGATGCGGGCAAGATAGTCTTCCTTTGTGTGTCCGTCAAAGCGGATCTGTCCGCTTAAGATGCGCGATTCGAGACCCTCAAGAGCCAGGCGGCGAAGCGTTTGCTCGGCCGTTTCCCCCTTGGGACAGGGGAATTTCGGCAGATACGTGGTGGAAAAATCGAATTCCACATTGCATCTCTCGGCAATACGGCAGGTATTTTGGATCGCCTCGGGATAGGCACGGAAGAGCATCTCCATCTCGTTGGTATCCTTGAGATAAAGCTCGTCCGTGGCAAAGGCGGCGGGACGTCCCGCATCCACGGTGGTCTGCGTCTGAATGCACATCAGCACCGCCTGGGTCTGCGCGTCCTTCCGTCGGAGATAGTGACAGTCGTTGGTGGCCACCAGGGAAAGCCCCGTGGAGGCGGCCAGATCCGCAAGCATGGGCAGAATGGCCTTCTGCTCGGCCATGCCGTGGTCCTGCAGCTCAATATAGAAATGATCCTTGCCAAACAGCTCGCCATAGCGCAGAGCAGTGGCACGGGCGGCGGCAACGTCGCCCTTGGAGAGCAGACGCGGTATTCTTCCGCCAAGGCAGGCCGAAAGCGCGATCAACCCTTCCGCGTGCGTGCGCAAAAGCTCCTCGTCCACGCGCGGCTTGTTGTAAAAGCCCTCGGTGTAGGAGCGCGAGACCATCTCGATCAGGTTTCGGTATCCCGTCATATTCTCGCAGAGAAGCACCAGATGATCGGCGTATCCGTCAGCGCTCGGCGTCTTGTCAAAGCGCGAATGCGGGGCAACGTAGACCTCGCATCCGATAATAGGGTGCACACCTGCCTCGCGGCAGGCGCGGTCAAAGGCGATCACGCCGTACATGGCACCGTGATCGGTAATGGCCACTGCCTCCTGTCCGCATTCCTTGACCCGTGCGGGGATCTCGGAGATCCGGCACGCGCCGTCGAGCAGGCTGTATTCGCTATGCAGGTGAAGATGAACGAAGCCGTGCATCCTGCGCCCTCCCTTCTTCTCGTACAACTCTTCTTTAGTTCGTTTTTCTTGCGCCGAGCGGATCCTCTCGCTCAAGCTCTTCAATGATGGCCGCGATCGCGCCCTCCGAGCAATCGACCGTAACGCGGTCGGCCACGGCCTTAAGCCAATCCGGGGCATTGTCCACGGCATATCCGATGTCGGCCGCTTGGATCAGGTCCATGTCGTTCTCATAGTTTCCCACACCAACGACCAATTTTGCGCGATCCCCCAGAAGGGCCTTGAGGCGGCGGACCGAGTCGCCCTTGCCCGTTCCCTTCTTCTGGATCTCAATGCCGTTGACCCAGCTGCGCATAACGATATATTCGTCCCCTGCGATCTCCTTGATCCGTGCAGTATATTCGTCGCTGTATTCGGCGGGAACAACGTAAAGGCTTTTGTAGATCGGCGTATTCAGCACATCCTCGGAAAGCACCTCGCCCGGCATCTGGCGAATGTAGCCGGTTACAAGATCGTGTTGAGCCTGCTGAAGCATTGGACACTCCTCGAAGATGCGGGTCGCCATCTCCAAAAGCTCACGGCCCGAGGTCATGCTGAAGGCAATCTCCTTCTCCTCGGGATCGATCAGAACCGCTCCGTTGATCAGGGAGACCCAGGTGTTCGGGAATACGGATTCCCGATGCTCGGCGACCCAGCCGGGGTTGCGTCCGCTGGCCAGGGTAAAGAGGCCGCCGTTCGCCTGGAAATAGCGAATGGCCTCACAGTTCGCCTCGGGGATCACGCCGTGAGAGGCCAGCGTACCGTCAAAATCCGAGATCAATACGATGCCTTCAAATTTTTTCATCTTGTAACAGTCTCCTTTTTGGGTTCAAAGCTCCTCTGCCTCAGACAGGATCCGTTGCAGACGGTGGTTCAATCCGGACTTGGAAATGGGCGGCTCGTGCAAAGCGGTCAGCTCGTCGAGCGAAGCGTCCGGATTGCGATAGCGAAGCATCGCCGTGATGCGAAGGCCCTCGGTAAGGTTGTCCAGCCTTCCCGTCTCGATCAGGCGGCCGATCGCCTCCATTTGCCGCGTGCCTGT
>JAFNVK010000136.1 GCA_017379815.1 Clostridia bacterium | reverse complement strand
GTGGATACGCTGGAAATGTGCCTGCGCGTCTTTATCCCCATGATGGAGAGTGCAAAATTCCGCAAGGACGTGATGTACGCCGCCGCGCAAAAGGGCTTCCTCAACGCGACCGACCTTGCCGACTACCTCGTCCGCCACGGACTTCCCTTCCGCTCCGCCTACAAGCTGGTCGGCTCTCTGGTCGCCCGCTGCATCGCCGAGGGAAAGACGCTTGAGACGCTGACGCTCGACGAATACCGCGAGGTCTCCCCCCTCTTTGAAGAGGACCTCTACGACGACATTTCGCTGGAGACCTGCGTGGCCAAGCGCATCTCCGCAGGAGGCACGGGACCTGACTCGGTGGCTTCGCAAATCGCCTCGGTGGAGCGCTTCCTGGAGGTCGAAGCATGAGCCTTTTGCGTACCCTGCGCAACCGCGCAAACGGACAGGAGCTGCCCGAGGAGCCCGAGATCGAGCGCTTCGGCGCGGACGGCGAGGAGCAGGTCTACGAGGTGCTGGCCAAGGCCTTTGACACCGTGATCCGCAGCCCCGCCCTTCCCCACAAGGAGCTGTTTCTGGAAAAGGACTTCCTCGTGATCCACAAGGGCTTTCCCTTCATCCTTGAGATCAAGCACTGGAAGGGCGAGATCGGACAGTGCGGCGACAAATTCTATCAGGAGAAGGACAACGGCGTCCGCAAGACGATCAAAAGCCCCGTGGGAACGACCGCGCAGTTCATCAAGCGCATGAAGGCCTACTACAAGCTCACGGGCGAGATCTGCGGCGTGGTGATCTTCTCCGAGCCCGATTGCACCCTTTCCCTGCCCGAGGAGCTGGAGGGCATCGCCCTGCTTCCTCTGCGCCGTGCCGTCTCCTTCATCAAGACCTACGCCAAGGAGCACGCAGGCGAGGGGGCCGAGATCGCACCCGACGATATTTTGCGCTGCACGCGCTTTTACAGCCGCGACCGCGAGTTCTGCAAGGGGATCCTGGCCACGAACTACATCGACTGCTTTACCGAGGACGGCTCTGCCGCAAGGCTTGACACCCTCAAGCTGCGCTATCTCAGCACCGAGCCGCAGCCTTGGCGCCTGCGCGACAAGCTCTACGTCACCTTCTCCAACGGCTCAAGCGGCGTCTTTTACAACCGCGACACCGTGCTGACGGTGGCCTGCCTTGACGGCTCCTACCGCAAGATCGCCGTCAACCGCATCAGGCACGTCGTCTTTTGAGCGACGCCCCTATCCAGACAGAAAGGAAACGACCGACCGCCATGCCGCTTCAGCACGGAATCGACAGCTACGTCCCCGAGAGGGACGCCCTTCGGGGAAAGGACGAACACCCCGCACGCCTCTGCCGTGAGGACTGCGCCGTCCTGCTTTGCACAGAGCCTCCGCGGCTTCTTGCTACACGCGCCAAGAAGGAAACGGACGCGGATGAAGCGCCCCTTCTGCTTACAAGCAAAGCCGAGCTTGCCTTTTTGCGCAAGACCTTGCCAAGGCATCCCCACCTGCTCCTGCAGGCAGGAGAGAAGGCCGTTCTTGCCTTTGGGGAGGCCTATGCCGAGACCGAGACGGCAGTCCTTCTGCTTCTTCCCTTTCCCGCGGAAAACGTCGCACGCGTGCTTTTGGCGATGGGAAGGAGCGATTTTCTCCTCTCGCCGAGCATCCGCGCGGCAAGACCCTCGCCAAAGAGGGACGAGCAGATCGCCGAGCAGCTGCGCGAGCTTTTGTCGGTGACCGACCGCGCCCTTTCGGCAGGAAAGCGCGTGGGAATGCGCACGCGAAGCCTTTTGCTTGCCTCGCTGGCAGGCTGCCGCCTGACGGCCGACGAGCTTCCCACCCTGCCCGACACCTTCAGCACGCAGGAGACCCTGCGCGTCACCACGCTCCTGCTCTGCCTGCTGCTCACCCTGCGGCAGAGGGACGGCGCGCTTGCGGCAAGCGAGGAGCCCAAGATCGGCTATCGCCTGAGCTGGGCCGAGCGCGAGGGGGACGGAGCAAAGGACGAAAAAGAAGAAGCGCAGGATGGGTCACTTCCCGCCTTCCTGGCGCTTCCCTGCTTTGCCGCATACCGTGCAGAGCAAAGTGAGGAGGGCTTCTTCGTGGATCTGCCGATCCGAAGACGGACGGAGAGAGGACGCATTCCGATCCTGCACAACCGCGAGGAGCGCGCAAGGAGGGTGATCCGCTTGCGCTTTGCGAAGGAGATGGACGGCGAACGGGAAGAAAAAGGCAAGGTGACGCCTTGAAAAGGAAGAAAAAAGCCGAGGCAAAGGCCGAATTTTTTTCAAAAACCTATTGCAATCCGAAAAAGAATGTGATATAATAAGCAGGACGCGGTGAAAGATCCGCGCACAGGGGTATAGCTCAGCTGGTAGAGTACCGGTCTCCAAAACCGTGGGTCGCGGGTTCGAATCCTCCTGCCCCTGCCAAAAAATTCCGAGAACAAAGTTCTCGGAATTTTTTTATCCAAGCCGCAGGCTTGGTATATCATCACCGCGCGAAGCGTGGTGCATATCATCAGCCCCTTTGGGGCTGCATCTCATCACGCGCCAGCGTGCATTTTCCTGCGGCTTGATGATATACAACACTTCGTGTTGATGATATACCGCAACAAGTTGCGGATGATATACACGCCTTCGGCGTGATTTGGCGCGAAACGGTTGAAATCTTCACGAATTGGTGGTATAATAAATAAAAGTTTTGATAAGGAGAAAAATAATGTTCCTTTATTGTTTATTTATTGCCGATTCAATGAAAAATGACGGTGCACACAATGCAACCGACAATTGCGCATTGTGCAGAGCTTGGTCAAAAAAGCAAGCAATAAAAAAATTCCAAAAGCTGTACTGCGATTTTGATGAGTCAAACGTTTCTCGTGTCAAATATAACAAATATGGAATTGCCATATTGACTGATTATTAAACCCTATTACATAGCTTCGTTTACCGGCATAGTTGGAAAGCTTTTTGAAAGTTTTTCGCAACCCATCCTCGCCCGTGGATAAGTCTACCCACCGACCGAAAAACACGGATCGATTTCGAAAAACTTGCTCTGCGGATCGATTTTGAAAGGGCAAGACAAAAAAACAGTAGATTGATACAATCGTATCGACCTACTGTTTTTCTTTTTATC
>JAFNVK010000135.1 GCA_017379815.1 Clostridia bacterium | reverse complement strand
TTGCACGTTCTGCCCGGGAACGGAGAAGCTAAGACAGCTCGAAAGCGAAAGGCAAAGGGCGAGGAGAAGAAGCCACACGCCCGCGTGCTGCAGAATGGAATTGCGTTTCATCACCGTTGATATACCTCTTTCGTAATGATTTTGTGAGAGAAGCCCTCAAGCTCCTCGGTTTGGGTCAGGGTAAACTCGCGCAGATCGGCATCAAAAAAGACGTCGGCGGGATAGTGGCGGTTCCAGCGGTAAAGGATCAGCGTGGATACCTTCTTCATGCTCTCCCCGGGACTTTTCTCCTCGAGGAAGCAGAAATCCCCCTCCCCCGCGGCCGCAAGCGGATCGGCGGCAACGATAAGCGAGGACGCATCCGCAGTATCCGCAAAGAGCTTTGCCGTGTAGGGCGAGACCACGAGGCGTCCGTTGCCCACCGTGCGCAAAAGGTCAGCCGTCAGCACGCGGTCACGGCTCTGCCGACGGTGATTAAAGAGCATTCCGCCCTGCTCGTCCAGGGTCACGATCAGATGCATAGGCCTCCTCCTTTTTTCTTGATCTGTCAACAGTATAGCATAGTTCTCCGAAAAAAGCAACCGCAAAAACGCGCAGGCGGACGAAAAAAATCGCTTCTGCAAGGTTTTCCTTGACAGAAAGCGGTGTTTGGAGTATACTTTTGGCAGAGCGCTTTCCCAAAGGGAAAGAAAAAGCGCAGACACGCTGTGCAAAAAAAGGAGAAGAACAAGATGCAGATCGAGTGCATGACGCGCGCACACGCCGAGAGCGTGATCGATATGATGCGCACCTTTTACGCCTCGCCCGCCGTTTCGACCAACGGCTCGGAGGCCATCTTCCGCGCCGACGTGGAGGAATGTCTTGGCGCGTCGCCCTATCTTGAGGGCTACGTGTTTACCGAGGGAGAGACCCTCGTTGGCTACGGCATGCTGGCCAAGAGCTTTTCAACCGAGTTTGGCAAGCCCTGCATCTGGATCGAGGACGTCTACCTGCTCCCCGACTACCGCGGACGGGGCTACGGCAGCCAATTCCTCGCGTTCGTGGAGGCACGCTACCCAAGCGCCCTTTTGCGCCTGGAGGTAGAAGAGGACAACGAGGTCGCCCTGCGCACCTACCGCAAAAACGGCTTTGGCACCCTGCCCTACCTCGAGATGGTGAAAAAGGCGTAAGGCGGAACGGAGAATAGAAAAAAAGGCTTGCAAGGATGAAAAATATCCCTGCAAGCCATACAAATTTAATGAAATCCTGCTTTGCAGGATGAAATCCAAACGAGTTTGGATGAAATCTTCAGCCTGCGGCTTCAGATGAAATCAAATCCGCCTCCCATAACCTGCCGCAAGGCAGATTTCATCGCGTAGCGATTTCATCCACGAAGTGGATTTATTCCGACAAAGGCGGATTTAATTGAAAAAGCACATTTGCATTGCAAATGTGCTTTTTCTGGTCGGAGTGACTGGACTTGAACCAGCGGCCTCTTGGTCCCGAACCAAGCGCACTACCAAGCTGTGCCACACCCCGAAAGTTTGACCTCGTTATTATATCACCTTTTGCGGGGTTTGTCAAGTCCTTTTCAAAAAAAGTGCGGAATTTTCCCTTTTCCGCAAAAGGGCGCGCGTGCAAGGAAAGCGGCTCGCGCCGTCCTTCTCTTATTTCGTCATCTTCTCCTGCTTGACCTTATGGTCGATCACGTGGCGCGAGGCAAGCTCGCGGTGAATATCCTCCAAGGAGATCCCCGCCTGGATCATCAGCACCATCACGTGGTAGGCAAGATCCGCGATCTCATAGACGGTCTCCTTCTTATCCTCCGCCTTGGCGGCAATGATGACCTCGGTGCTTTCCTCGCCCACCTTTTTGAGGATCTTGTCCAGTCCCTTCTCAAAGAGGTAGGTGGTGTAGGAGCCCTCCTTCTTCTCGGCGCGTCTTCCCTCAAGCAGGGCCATCAGCCCCTCCAAGGAAAACTCCCGAAGCTCCTCGCTCTCCCAAACGGGACGCGTAAAGCAGGAGTCACTGCCCGTGTGGCAGGCAGGGCCGTCCTTTTCGACCGCCACCACAAGGGCGTCGCCATCGCAATCGGCCGTGATGGAAACGATGTGCTGGTAGTTTCCGCTGGTCTCGCCCTTGAGCCAGAGCTCCTGCCGCGAGCGGCTCCAGAAGCAGGTCAGCCCCTTCTCCATCGAGATCGCAAGGCTTTCGCGGCTCATATAGGCCAGTGTCAGCACCTTTTTGGTGATGGCGTCCACCACGATGGCGGGAATCAGGCCCTTTTCGTCAAATTTCAGTTCGTCAAGATTGATCATGTCGGTATCCTTTCTCAAAGGCGCATGGGGATCCCCGCGCCCGCAAGCTCTCGTTTCAGTTCTCCAAGATCCACCTCGTGGAAGTGGAAGATAGACGCAGCAAGTCCTGCATCCACCCGCGGAAGCGTCTTGAACAGCGTGGTGAAATCGGCAATGCATCCCGCGCCTCCCGAGGCGATGACGGGAACGCTGACGGCATCGCAAACGGCCTTGAGCATGGGAAGATCAAAGCCCTGCTTGACGCCGTCGGTGTCGATGGAATTGACCACCACCTCGCCCGCACCCGCGTCCACGCAGCGGCGGATCCAGGAGATGGCCTCCATACCCGTATCCTCACGTCCGCCCTTGGCAAAAACGCGGAATTCGCCCCCCACGCGCTTAACGTCCACCGAAAGCACCACGCATTGGTCGCCGTATCGCTTGGCGGCCTCGGCAACGAGCCCCGGATTACGGATCGCGCCCGAATTGACGCTGACCTTGTCCGCACCGCACCCTAAGACGCGCTCAAAGTCCTCCACGGTATTGATCCCTCCGCCCACGGTGAGCGGAATGAAGATGGTGCGCGCCACCTCGGTGAGAATATCCGTAAAGAGTGCGCGCCCCTCGGCCGAGGCCGTAATGTCGTAAAAGACCAGCTCGTCCGCGCCGTGCTCGCTGTAATAGCGCGCAAGCTCAACGGGCGAGGAAACGTCGTTCAGCCCCAAGAAGTTGACGCCCTTGACGACTCTGCCGTTCTTGACGTCAAGGCAAGGAATAATGCGCTTGGTGATCATTTGGCCACCTCGATCGCCCGACGCAGATCGATCGCGCCGGTGTAATAGGCCTTGCCGATGATCGCGCCGTAAAGGTCAAGGTCGGCAAGCGCCTTGACGTCCTCCAAGGTGGAAACGCCTCCCGAGGCCACGATCTGCAAGGAAAAGCGTGCGGCAAGCTCGCGGTAAAGCTCGCGGTTGGTGCCCATCATTGCGCCGTCCTTGGAAATATCCGTGCAAATAAGCGTGCGCACGCCGAGGGCTTGCATCTTCTCGCAAAAGGCGAAGGCGTCAAGCCCCGAGCTTTCGGTCCAGCCGCGAATGGCTACCTTGCCGTCCTTGATGTC
>JAFNVK010000134.1 GCA_017379815.1 Clostridia bacterium | reverse complement strand
TTTTATTCATCCAGTCTCTGCTTCTTGGCGTCCTTGCCGTGCAGATCGACCTTGGAGCGGTTTTTCTCGCCGTGTATCAGGCAGCCCGCGCCGCCAATGCATCCGCCGTTGCAGGCCATTCCCTCCACGAAGTTGGCTGCAAGCAGGTTTTTGCTCTTCTTGAGCAGGGCCACGCGACAGGCCTCGATGCCGTCGCAGACCTCGGGACGAAAATCAAAATCCTCCAGTCCCTGCTCGCGCAGAGCCTCGCTCACCGCCTCGCTCAATCCGCCCGTACGGGCCAGAACACGGCCGAAATAGGTGGCGTCCTCCATGGGCGTTTCCTCAAGAGAGGTCACGTCGATGTCGCGGCTGTCCAGAAGCGCCTGCAGCTCCTCAAAGGTGATCACGGCGTCGATCCAGGGACGAACCTCTGCCCTTTGCGCCTCGACCTTCTTGGCCGTGCAAGGACCGATAAAGATCACGCGGGCGGTGGGATCCTTCTCCTTGATGAGCCGTCCGACCCGCGCCATGGGCGAGGGCGAGGAGGAAAGATGCTCCACGAGCGCCGGGAAGCCCTTCCTGATGTATTCAACGAATGCGGGACAGCAGGAGCTGGTCAAAAAGCCCTTTTCGGCAAGCTCCTTCGCCTCCTCCATGGCAACGAGATCGGCACCGAGCGCCACCTCGACCGCGCTGTAAAAGCCCATGCGGTGCAGTCCCGTGATGACCTGGCCGAGCTTGGCGTAGGCAAACTGCGTGGCGATCGCGGGGGCAACCACGGCGTAGACCTTGTAGCGACTGTTCCCCTCACTCTTTTTGATCAGGTCAATAGCGTTAAGGATATAGGATTTGTCCGAGATCGCGCCGAAGGGGCACTGGTATACGCAGGCACCGCACTCGATGCACTTGCTGTTATCAATGCAGGCCTCCTTGTCGTCGTTGATGACGATGGCCTTGACCTTGCAGGCGTTCTGGCAGGGACGCTTGCGATTGACGATGGCCGTGTAGGGACAAACCTTGGCGCAGGCACCGCACTCGACGCACTTTGCCTTGTCAATATGCGCCACGTGATTGTGATCGAAGCGGATAGCACCGCGCGGGCAAACGTCCTCGCAACGGTGTGCAAGGCATCCGCGGCAGGCGTCCGAGACCTCGTAGCCGCCCGCGGGACATTCGTCGCAGGCGATGCTGATGATCTCAATGACGTTGGGGTTGCTCTTGGAGCCTCCCATAGCCAGCTTGACGCGCTCGGCAAGGATCGCGCGCTCCTTATAGACGCAGCAACGCATGGTAGGCGTCTTTCCGGGAACGATCATCTTGGGAATATCCAGCACCGTCTCCTGCAGAGTGTTGCTCCAGGCTTGCCTTGCCACCTCGCGCAGGACCTTATATTTCAAATGCTGAACCTTTGTATCAAATTTTCTGATCTTATCACTCATAATCCTCTACCGCATTTACACATGAAAGTAAGAATTCCCGCTCCTCCGGCTCACCCTTAACGCTTTGGGAGGCCGCCACGATGGGAAGCCAACGGCGTACGTAGGTCTCGTCAATTCCCGTCTTCTCACAGAAGATAGCGAGATAGGTCGAAGCCCCCTCGTGATCTCCCTCAAGGGAAAGGCGGAGGAAGGTGCGCGCCGCATCGGCAGAGGCATTTCCTTGCGTGGCGTGCGACCAATCCAGAATATAGGGGACTCCCTCCGGAGTGAGGATCACGTTGGAGGGGATAAAATCGCCGTGGCAAAGCTTGCTGTGCTTGGGCATCTTCTCCAGGCGCATATGCAGATCGTAGCGCGTGGTGGCGTCAAGATCGGTCTGGCAGATCTTGCGGTGCATCTTGTCGATCAGTTTATTGAGAAGCGGACTGCTCTTGGTATGCACCTCCATCTGCAGCTCGACCAGCATGGCAAGGTATTCCGCCTTTTTCTCGGGCTCCTCCTCAATATGCTGCGCCAGGGTCTTTCCCGCGATAAAATCCGAGACGATCGCCCAGCAGCCGTCGATGGTCAACACCTCACGGATGCCCGGAATGTGCAGGCCGGTCTCCTCGATGCGTGCCTGGTTGAGTGCCTCGTTGAGAATGTCTGCCTTGGAATATCCCGCATCAAAAAGCTTGATGCAGGCATCTCCCTCGCGATAGATCCGTTTGCGGGGGCGGGTAGCGATCAGCTGCTTCCATTCCATTCCTGTTTTTTCCTTCCTTTTCGTTCAAGCTCGGGTATCTACACCTTATTATACAGGATAGGCAAAAAAAATGCAAGGTGGTGCGCGCAAATTTCCTTGTTTATCTTTTAACAGACGATGGCGTTCCTTGGCGACGGCGAGGACGAAAAAACGAAAAAATACACGCTTTGCTATTGACAAGCCCCCCAAAAGGTTGTAAAATAAGGGGCATAGAAGCAAGTCCGAGGCAATACCGCTCCTGCTTTGCGGCGCGGTTCGGCAGAAAGGAAAACGTATTACTATGGCACAGAAACAAATCGATTGGTCCAATCTCGGATTCGGATACATCAAGACCGATAAGCGCTTCGTCGCAACCTATAAGGACGGCCAATGGAGCGAGGGCAAGCTGGTCGAGGACGAGACCATCGTTCTGCACGAGTCGGCCTGCGTTCTGCAATATGCACAGACCGTTTTTGAGGGCCTGAAGGCCTACCGCACCAAGGACGGCGAGATCGTCTGCTTCCGCCCCGACCTCAACGCCGCACGCATGGCCGAGTCCTGCCGCCGCATGCGGATGCCCGTCTTCCCCGAGGACAAATTCGTCGAGGCCGTGATCGAGACCGTCAAGGCAAACGCCGATTGGGTCCCGCCCTACGGCTCGGGCGCATCCCTCTACATTCGCCCCTATCTCTTCGGCAGTGACGCCGTGATCGGCGTGAAGCCCGCAACCGAATACCAGTTCCGCATCTTCGTCACACCCGTCGGCCCCTATTTTAAGGGCGGCGTAAGACCTCTGACCCTGCGCATCAGCGACTACGACCGCGCAGCACCCAACGGAACCGGCCACATCAAGGCAGGACTCAACTACGCCATGAGCCTTTATGCGATCGTGGATGCACACGAGCAGGGCTATGACGAGAACCTCTACCCCGACTCTAAGACCCGCTCCTACGTGGAGGAAACGGGAGGCGCAAACGTTCTGTTCGTGACGAAGGACCAAAAGGTCGTCACCCCCAAGTCGGACACCATCCTGCCCTCTATTACCCGCCGCTCCCTCATGACCGTTGCCTCCGACTACCTCGGTCTTGCCACCGAGGAGCGCAAGATCCCCCTGACCGAGCTTGAGGAGTTTGCCGAGTGCGGACTCTGCGGCACGGCCGCCGTCATCTCTCCCGTCGGCAGGATCGTGGATCACGGCAAGGAGATCACCTACGGCATGGAAAAGATGGGCCCCGTTACCGAAAAGCTCTACAACACCCTGCGCAGCATTCAGATGTGCGAGATCCCCGCTCCCGAGGGATGGATCTGCAAGATCCTTTGATCCCGCAGTCCCTGCACCCGAGTGCGTCAAATGCAAGTTTGACGCACTCTTTTTTTGCAAAAACAGGTAAATCGATTGCAAAACGAGGGCTTTCATGCTATAATAAAGAAAAACGGCCCCATACTAAAGGAGGATCACCCAATGAACCGCTCTATCGTCCTGCCCGAGGAAATGCGTTGCTACCCCAGCGTCTACGCCTTCCGCGATTTTTATCGCATTTTTACCTGCTTCAACTGTCATGCGCTGGTTTGGGTTCGCGTGGGAGAAAAGACCTACTATGATCATTCCAACGGCGTTCTGCGCTCGGATAGCCCCATTCACTCGGTGGAGGTGCCGATGGAGGAGCTTGACCGCGAGGGCAAATATACCGTTTGCTTCCGCAAGATCATCGAGCGAAAGGTATACTTCCCCACGTCCGAGGACACGGTGGAGGTCACCTTCACCTTCCGTCCCATCACGGGCTTCCCCATCCGCACCTATCAGCTCTCCGACGTCCACAACCTGACCGACGTTGCTCTGCGCGCGGGCGTATTCTGGGGGGATGACATTGATCTTCTCATCTTCAACGGCGACCTGCCCGACCACTGTGCCAACATTGAGCGCCTTGAGGTCATCTACGACCTTGCCTCCGCGATCACGCACGGCGAGGTTCCCGTGATCTTCTCGCGCGGCAACCACGATCTGCGCGGCAGCTTTGCCGAGCATTTTTCGGAGAATACGCCCACGGCGCACGGTCTCCCCTACTTTACCTTCCGCCTCGGCCCTATCTGGGGCATGGTGCTGGATACGGGTGAGGATAAGCCGGACGACTTTGACGAATACGGATACACCACCTGCTTCCATCAATACAGACTTGAGGAGGACGCCTTTATCCGCCGCGTGATCGAAAACCGCAAGGAGGAATACGACGCCGAGGGCGTGGAATACAAGCTGATCGTCTCGCACTCCCCCGTTTCCTTTGTCTCCCATCCTCCCTTTGACATTGAGCTGGAGCTCTTTGGCGAGTGGGCACGCCTGCTCCGCGAGGAGATCAAGCCCGACCTCGGTCTCCACGGCCACACGCATCGCACCGAGATCTCGCCCATCGGCGGTCCGCGCGATCACCTGGGGCAGGCCTGCACGCTCGTCTTTGGCTGCAAGCCCACAAGACCCAAGGAGGGCGTTCCCCCCTTCTTCGTCGGAAATGCGCTCGTCATTGACAAGGACAGCGTGCGCGTGATCTTCAACGACTGCGACGGCAACATCCTCTTGGACGAAACGCTAAGCAAGGAGAATCTTCGCCCGTGAACGAAAATCGCACACCGCACTATCAAAACGGTAAGGGCTGTCTGATCCTGGGCTTTACCTCGATCATCTGGGGTCTGGCCTTCGTGGTGCAGACCGATGCCGCAAAAAGCATTCCCCCCTTGACCTTTAACGGTCTGCGCTCCCTGATCGCCGCGCTCTTTCTGTTCGTCCTGCTCC
>JAFNVK010000016.1 GCA_017379815.1 Clostridia bacterium | reverse complement strand
CGAGGAATATGATTTTCACCCCCGCCCTCTCATTGAGGACGGGGGTTCTGTGTTGGACGGGGTTTTCGGACGCGGGTTAGGGGACGCGGGTTTTGTGGGGGAATTTTTTAAAAAAGTCCCCCACGCCCCCAAAAACTCCCCAACAAAAGGGATTGCTACCCTCGGAAGGAAGTGCGAACAACGTGCTTCCTTTTTCTATGCTTTCAAGGGGAGTTTTCGCGCACCGTTACTGCAATACAGACTCGGGTTTCTGCCCCTCTCGCTCATGGACTTCTTCGAAGCCTCGCCCTACGGGGTGTTGGCGAATGGTGGCGGTTAATATTAGCCTCTCCCCTTGGGAGAGGTGGCACGCGTTAGCGTGACGGAGAGGGCTTTTTCTTCCCCTCTCACCCGCTTCGCGGGAGCTCCCCCTGAGGGGGAGCCTAACGTTAGTCCCATTTGGACGGGCGATCATTGATCGCCCTACTTTTCTTCCTGCGGAGCAGGATTTCATCGCGAAGCGATTTCATCCACCGCAGGTGGATTTCATCCGTCGGTGGGGGGTTCCACCACCGACAGGATTTCATTGCGCGCAAAGCTCGCTTCGCGCGCTTTACACCATTGTCTCCGGCCGCAAGATCTCGTCAAGCTCCTTCTCGCTCAAAAAGCCGAGGCGCAGGCAGGCCTCCCTGAGGGTCAACCCCTCCTCGTAGGCCAGCCTTGCCGTCCGCGCGGCGTTCTCATACCCAATGTGCGGATTGAGCGCCGTGACCAGCATCAGGGAGCGCTCCACGTTCTCGCGCATTTTCGCTCTGTCCGCCGTGATCCCCGCCACGCAGCGTGCGCAGAAGGAGCACATCACCTCGGAAAGCAGCCGCGTGGATTGCAGGAAATTGTACGCACATACCGGCAAAAAGACGTTGAGCTGGAAGTTGCCCTGCGACGCCGCAAGACCAACCGTAACGTCGTTTCCCATCACCTGCGCGGCAACCATCGTCACCGCCTCGCACTGCGTGGGATTCACCTTGCCCGGCATGATGGAGGAGCCGGGCTCGTTCTCGGGAATGCGGATCTCCGAAAGGCCGTTGCGCGGTCCGGACGCCAGCCAGCGAATATCGTTTGCGATCTTCAAAAGGTCTGCCGAGAGCGCCTTGAGCGCGCCGTGCGCAAACACCAGCTCGTCGCGCGAGGAGAGCGCGGCAAATTTGTTCTCCGCCGTGTAAAGCTTCTCGCCGCAAAGCTCGCCCAGAAGCTCCGCCGAAAGACGGTCAAAGCCCTTTGGCGCGTTGAGCCCCGTTCCCACGGCCGTGCCCCCGAGCGCCAGCGCGCGAAGACCGTCCGAGGAGAGGCGGATCATGGAAAGATCGCGCTCAAGAGAGGCGCGCCAGCCCGAGATCTCCTGCGAAAAGCGAAGCGGAACGGCGTCCTGCAGGTGCGTGCGTCCCACCTTGATCACGTCGCGGTTCTCCCGCTCCAATCGGGAAAACTCCGCGATCAGCGCTTCAAGTGCCGGCCTTACCTCGCGCCGAAGCGAAAGCAGAGCCGCCACGTGCATGGCCGTGGGAAAGGTATCGTTGGAGGACTGCGACATATTGACGTCGTCGTTGGGATGCAAAAGCTTCTTCCCCGCGATCTCGTTTGCGCGGTTGGCAATGACCTCGTTGAGGTTCATGTTGGTCTGCGTGCCCGAGCCCGTTTGCCAGACGACGAGCGGGAAATGCCCGTCAAGCCTTCCCTCAAGGATCTCGTCGCACACCGCGCCGATGGCGCTTGCCTTTTCCTCGGTCATGCGCTCGGGCAGAAGACGTGCGTTGGCCATGGCCGCCGCCTTTTTGAGCAGCGCAAAGGCGCGGACGATCTCCTGCGGCATGGGCTCTCTGCCCACCCCGATGGGAAAATTCTGCCGACTTCTCTCGGTCTGCGCGCCCCAATATTTGTCCTGCTCGACGGGGATCCTTCCCATCGAATCCTGCTCTACCCGATACTCCATACGCCATCCTCCTTCGGATCCATCGTTTTCTTCTTTTATCATAGCACAAACACCGCGCTTTTGCAATCCCCGAACCAAACTTTTAGCCGGTGCTTTGGCAAAAACCCTTGACAAGCCGAAAAATCTGTGCTATACTGGGCTCAAACGCTGAGAAAAAGAGGAGTAGGTCTCCCCAAACGGCACGCAGAGAGAGAGCGGACGGTGCAAGCTCTTGCCGAGAGAGGCTGAAGTCGCTTTGGAGCGGCGCGGGTGAAGGAGGGCAAAAAACGCCTTCGGTAGCTCGCGACGGGTTCTTCCGTTACAGAAAAAAAGAGTGCGCGCTCGGCGGAAAAGATCCCCTTGCGCGAAATCAGGTGGTACCGCGTGCTTCCACGTCCTGATCCGGACGGGGGAGCTTTTTTTCTGCCCTCGGTCACCGCCCTTCCCTGAGTTTAGCAAAAAATAAAGAAAACGTTACGTATATGCAGGAGGTTCCTTATGGATCAGTACAACGAGCTGCCCAAAACCTACGCCCCCGGCGAGTTTGAGGACAGAATCTACAAGCAGTGGTGCGACAAGGGCTACTTTACCCCCGACGTGAAAAATGACGCCGAGCATTTCTCCGTGGTCATTCCGCCCCCCAACGTCACGGGACAGCTGCACATGGGTCACGCGCTGGACGAAACGCTCCAGGACGTGCTCGTGCGCTACAAGAGAATGAAGGGCTACAACACCCTCTGGATCCCCGGCACCGACCACGCGGGCATCGCCACGCAGATCAAGGTTGAGGAAAGACTGCGCGTGGAGGAGGGCCTCTCGCGCTACGATCTCGGCCGCGAGAAATTCCTTGAGAGAGTCTGGCAGTGGAAGGATAAATACGAGGCCCGCATCACGGGTCAGCTCAAGAAGCTTGGCGCATCCTGCGACTGGACGCGTCAGCGCTTCACCTTTGACGAGGGCTGCTCCCGCGCCGTGCGCGAGGTCTTCGTCCGCCTCTACGAAAAGGGCCTGATCTACCGCGGCCACCGCATCATCAACTGGTGTCCCCGTTGCCTGACGGCGCTTTCGGACGCCGAGGTCGAATACAAGGATCAGCCCGGCCATTTCTGGCACATCAAGTACCCCATCAAGGGTGAGGAGGGCTACGTGGAGGTTGCCACCACGCGTCCCGAGACCATGTTTGGCGACACGGCCGTTGCCGTGAACCCCGAGGACGAGGCCATGAAGCACCTGATCGGCAAAACGCTGATCCTGCCCATGGTTGGCCGCGAGATCCCCGTGATCGCCGACGATTACGTGGAGATCGGCTTCGGTACCGGCTGCGTAAAGATCACCCCCGCGCATGACCCGAACGACTTCCAGGTCGGCGAGCGTCACGGTCTGGAGCAGATCAAGGTCATGAACGACGACGCCACCATGAACAAGTGGGCAGGCAAATACGAGGGCATGGACCGCTACGAATGCCGCAAGGCGCTCGTCAAAGACCTTGAAGAAGGCGGCTACCTCCTCAAAGTCGTTCCCCACAAGCACAATGTCGGCACCTGCTACCGCTGCGGCACCACGGTCGAGCCGATCACCTCGAACCAGTGGTTCGTCAAGATGGAGCCCCTCGCCAAGCCCGCGCTCGAAGTTGTCCGCGACGGCAGAGTTAAGTTCGAGCCCGAAAGATTCACCAAAATCTACACCAATTGGATGGAAAACGTCCATGACTGGTGCATTTCGCGTCAGCTCTGGTGGGGTCACCGCATTCCCGCATACTACTGCGCAGACTGCGGCGAGATGGTCGTTTCCAAAACGGACGTTTGCACCTGCCCGAAGTG
>JAFNVK010000133.1 GCA_017379815.1 Clostridia bacterium | reverse complement strand
GGCGAAGGGTTATGCGGTTGTAATATTAGGCTCCCCTTGGGGGGAGCTCCCGCGAAGCGGGTGAGAGGGGAATGAAAAAGCCCTCTCCGTCTCGCTACGCGAGCCACCTCTCCCAACGGGAGAGGCTAACGTAAATTCCGCCCGAAAACGACAGCCGTATTCCGTTTCAACGCTCTTAGCCACTTTTCTCTTTGACACCGCGGGCGCAAAGAGAAAAGTTAGCAAAAGAGAAACGCCGAGGGAGAGTTTCGCGCGTTGCGACGCGCGACCAAGGCTACGCGCCTTGGATGGGCGCCACCTGGCGGTGGGGCTACAAACGCGCTGACGCGCGAAGCAATACATCCTTCCTGCGGCTTAACGCGCTCTCGCGCGGTGCGCTTCCCTTTCGTGCTTGAAGGCACCGAAAAGGCGGAACGAAGAGATTCGTTCCGCCTTTTCCTTCGATGCACTTGCGCATCTTCTTATTTCTCCGGGTCAAGATACTTCCAGTACGACGCAATATAATGAATGCCCGACCAGAGCGTAAACAGGATCATCAGCCCCGTGGTGATCAGCGACAGGGGCAATACCTCCATCATGTGCGCAAGCCCCTTTACGTTTTGGTAAACGAGCGGCTCGCCAATGCACGCCACCACGCACGCGATCTGCGTGCAGGTCTTGATCTTGCCCAGCATGTTGGCCGCGATCACAATGCCGCTCGAGCCCGATACCACAAGACGGATGGACGTGACCGCCAGCTCGCGGAAGATCACGATCAGCACCGCCCAGAAGAAAACGGCACAGAACAGCCCGTTCACCGCGTCACGCGTCAGCGATCGGTAAAGGATCACCAGCATCGCCCCAAGCACCATGAACTTGTCGGCCAAGGGGTCCATAAACTTTCCAAAATCCGTGATCAGGTTGTGCTTTCTTGCGATCTTGCCGTCCAGCATATCCGTAAAGGAGGCCAGAACGAACAGGCAAAGCCCCGTGATGCTCGCCCAAGGGGCGTCCGCTACCATCATCACCACCACGAACACGGGAACGAGAAGCAGGCGAAGAACGGTAAGCTTGTTGGGAAGATTCATCTTCATAGCAATCTTTCTCTCTTTCTCAAAAATCAGTCGGTTCACTTCCGCGTCACGGCCACGCCGTAGAGGTCGTAGTCCACCACCTCGCGGATCTTGACGGGCAGGAAGGAGCCGGGAGCGATCCGCTCCTCGCTCTTGAAATAGACCTTGCCGTCGATCTCGGGCGCGTCGGCCGCGCTTCTTCCGTAATGCACCTCGGCAACGGGATCGTAGTCCTCGCAAAGCACCGTGATGACCTTGCCCACCTTCTCGCGGTTCTGCTCCTCGTTGATCTCCATCTGCACGCGCATCAACAGATCCATGCGGTCCTGCTTGACCTGCTCGTCGATCTGGTCGGGGAAATCATAGGCGGGCGTATCCTCCTCGCGCGAGTAGGTAAAGACCCCTGCGCGGTCGAACTTGCGCTCCTTGACGAAGGCACAAAGCTCCTCAAAATCCTCCTCGCTCTCCCCCGGGAAGCCCACGATGAAGGTGGTGCGAATGACGATCTCGGGGATCTCGCGGCGCAGCTTGTCAAGCACCTGCTCGATCATGGCGCGGTCGCCGTGACGGTTCATGGCGGTGAGCATCCGATCGCTGATGTGCTGCAGGGGCAGGTCGATGTACTTGAGAATGCGCGGATTGTCCCGCATCTCGGCAATCAGCTCGTCGGTGATCTTGTCGGGATAGCAATAGAGCAGACGGATCCAGGGGATCGAGGTCTCCTCGGTCAGCTTATGCAAAAGCTCACTGAGGGCGTATTTGCCGTACAGATCCAGGCCGTACCGCGTAATGTCCTGCGCCACCACCACAAGCTCGCGTACGCCAAGAGCCTCCAGCTGGCGCGCCTCGGCCACAAGGTCCTCCATGGGGCGGCTGCGGAATTGTCCGCGGATCGAGGGGATCGCGCAGTAGGCACAGCGGTTGTCGCAGCCCTCTGCAATCTTGATGTAGGCAGTATAGTCGGGCGTGGTCAGCACGCGGTCGCCGCCAAGGCGGACGGTGTTCTTATCCTCGTGCGAATAGTATTTCGGCTTTGCGCCGCCCTTTTTCTTCCTTGCGGTCACCGCCTCGATGGCCTCTGCGATGTGGTGAATGCTTCCCACCCCCAGCACGGCGTCCACCTCGGGAAGCTCCTTAAAAATCTCCTCCCCGTAGCGCTCGGCAAGACAGCCCGTGACGATGATGGCCTTGAGATGGCGGTGCTTTTTGAGCCAGGCCACGTCAAGAATATTGTCGATGGCCTCCTTCTTTGCGCTCTCAATAAAGGCGCAGGTGTTGACGATAATGACGTCTGCCTCAATATCCTCGGGCGTGATCTCGTGTCCCGCCTCCAGGACCTCGTGCAGCATGATCTCGGTGTCCAGCTGATTCTTGGGGCAGCCGAGTGAAACGAATCCGATCTTCATTAGTTATCCTTTCTCTGCCTCGCCCTGAGCGATCGCTTGGGACCAGGCGTGTTTTCCGTTTGCGTCCACGACCTCGGCGCGCATGAAGGACTCGTTGCCGCGCAGGCGGTAGCGCGCCTCGCAAAGGTCCTCCCCCGTAAAGATCGCGCGGCTCCAAACCAGATTGGAGCGCAGAATGATCTCCGAGCAAGGCGAGCAACGAACCACCATCTCGTCCCCCTCGCGGAAAAGATGCACCTCAGGCCCCTGCGTGGCGTAGAAGCGGCCCGCACGAATGGCGGGAAGCAGGGCCTCGGGGGAATTGTCGTCGGCCTCGACCATGATCCAGGAGAAGCAGACGTCGTTGTCGTAATGGTGTGCGTCGTCGGCGGCGTGCAGGGGAAGGAAAAAGCCCTCCTTGCCCAGCAGATCGACGATGACGGAGGCGTCAGCGCGGCGTGACATATGCACGCCCGACGTGGAATTGTAGATCTCGATGCCGTCAAGTCCGCGAAGCGCGCGGATCTCCTCGGGCGAGTTGAGCGACCAGGCCGGGTGTGCCAGGATCGCCAGTCCCCCCGCGCGGTGGATCGCATCGATGATCGCCTGCGGCGACATGCTCTTGGCTACTGCGGGTGCGCGCTGCGCGCCCACGCCAACGATGTGCCACACGCCCTCGCGCGAGTCCGCACCGCCAAGGTTATACTCCGCTCCCGAGAGAACGGTGAAGGCGGGATCCTCCTCCCCCTCTCCGTAGAACCAATGGTCGGTCAGGGCGACCGCATCGTAGCCGCTCCGCTGATAGAGCTGGACCGCCTCGCCGGGCGTGCAGCGCCCGTCGGAGAGCGTCGTGTGCATATGCAGGTTGACCTTATAGCGGCGTTTGCCGAACATATCGATTTGCATACCGTCAAAGCCTCGATTTCCACAAAAATTCCATTCCGATATTCATTTTATCACACCCCCCTTCTTTTTACAAGAGATTTCGGGAAAAATTCACCGAATTTATGAAAAAAGGCGGCGCAAATCCCACAAAATCCCTTGCATTTTTGGCAAAAGCATGGTATGATAAGCATGTAAGCCTCCCCCGACGGAGGCAGTAAATCCTCATCTAAAGGAGATCAACGTTATGAAGCTCAGCGTTCTCGCTAACCTGTACGGAGCCAAAACCCTGGAGGAGACCCTGCAGATCCTGACCGGCCTCGGTGTGCACACCGTGGAGCTGGGTGCGGGCGGATACCCCGGCAAGGCTCATTGCAATCCTGCGGAGCTTTTGGCAGACGAAAAGAAATACGACGCCTTCATCGCCCTGCTGAAGAAATACGACGTGACCGTTTGCGCGCTTGCCGCTCACGGAAACGCTCTGCATCCCGATCCTGCCGTGGCAAAGCAGTTTGACACCGACTTCCGCAACGCCGTCCTGCTTGCCGAAAAGATGGGCGTGGACACCGTGATCACCTTCTCGGGCTGCCCCGGCGACCACGAGGGTGCAAAGTACCCCAACTGGGTAACCTGCCCCTGGCCCGAGGACTTCCTCGCCATTCTCGATTGGCAGTGGAAGGAGAAGGTCATTCCCTACTGGCAGGAGGCAGGCGCCTTTGCCGTGGAGCATCACGTGCCGCACATCGCCTTTGAGATGCACCCCGGCTTCTGCGTATACAATCCCGAGACCCTTCTGCGCCTGAGAGCGGCAGTCGGTCCCGTGATCGGCGCAAACTTTGACCCCTCCCACCTCATCTGGCAGGGCATGGATCCCGTGGCCGCCATTCGCGAGCTGGAGGGCGCGATCTACCACGTTCACGCCAAGGACACCAAGGTGGATCACTACAACACCGCAAGAAACGGCGTTCTGGACACCAAGCATTACAGCGACGAGCTGCACCGCGCATGGGTCTTCCGCACCGTGGGCTACGGCAACGGCGAGACCTACTGGAGAGACCTGGTCTCCAACCTGCGCCTCTGCGGCTACGACCGCGTGCTCTCCATCGAGCATGAGGACAGCCTGATGTCCATTGACGAGGGTCTGCGCAAGGCCGTCGAGTTCCTCAAGCCCATCGTGATCACCGAGGAGAAGCCCGGAACGATGGCCTGGGCATAATTTTAGGACGAGGGTTATTCGAGGGGAATTTTGAAAAAGTCCCCTCGAGCTCCCCCAAAACTCCCCCAAACAAGATATTGATACCCATGG
>JAFNVK010000132.1 GCA_017379815.1 Clostridia bacterium | reverse complement strand
TGATCGCCTGTCTCTTTGCAACCTGACCAACCATTCTCTCGCCCGTCTTGGAGAATGCCACAACGGAAGGTGTGGTTCTCGCTCCCTCGGGGTTCGGAATAACGGTGGGCTCGGAGCCCTCAAAAACGGCGACACAGGAGTTGGTCGTACCCAAATCAATACCAATAATTTTTCCCATGATTAAATTCCTCCAAAATTATAGAAATAAATAATAAACAAAAGCAAGCGTACGGAAAAGGTCAGTTGGCGACCTTGACCATAGCGTAGCGGATCACGCGGTCTCCCTTGGCGTAACCCTTCTGGTAGACCTCCACGATCTCGGACTCTCCATAGGAATCGTCCTCCACGTGCATCACGGCGTTGTGCAGGTTGGGATCAAAGGTCTTGGTCTCCACCTCGGAAACGCCCATTCTGTCCAGCGCCTCGGAAAAGGCCTTGGCCGTCAGCTCAAGTCCCTTCTTAACGGCCTCGAAATTATCCGAGCCGCTCGCGCGCTCCAGATTGTCCAGGATCGGAAGAAGATTGGCAATGCAATCGCCGTAGGCGTCCGCCCAGACGGCCTCCTTCTCCTTTGCGCTTCTCTTGCGGAAGTTATCGTATTCCGCCATCATGCGCATATATTTGTCCTCACAGGCAGCAAGCGCCTCGGTAGCCTTGGCAAGCTCGGCCTCCTTTGCGGCAAGTGCAGCCTCGGTCTCACGCAGCTTCTTCTTATCGGCCTTCTCGGCCTTTGCCTCCGCAGGCTTTTCCTTGGCGGCGGTCTTTTGCGCCTCCTTCTCTACGGTGGCTTCCTTCTTTTTAATTTCCTCCATCGGATCTTCCTCCGTTCAGTTGTTTGTCGGTCTCCAGCATATTGGTGATGTTGCCGCTCAGGCCCTCCAGCGTGGCCAGCACCTTGGCGTAATCCATACGCCGCGGGCCGATAACGCCGATGGCACCGACGGTCCTGCCATCCTTGACGATGGGCTTGAAGACCAACGCCGAGTTATTCATGACCTTGACCTGGCTCTCCGAGCCGATCATGATGCTGATGTCGTCGTTCTGCGAGCGGGAGACCAGATCGAGGATGTCCTCCTTCTTCTCCAGCGTGCCGAGCAGCTCCTGAAGATGCCCAACGTCGCTGTACTCGGGATATTGCAGCAGGCGGTTGATGCCGCTGACGCTCATCTCGCCCTCGTCCAGCTCACGCAGGAGCGCGTAGATGACCTTGACGGCCACGCCGACCTGCCATGCTCCCTCCCCCATGCGCGTTTCCATCTCCATCAGGAGCGGAAGCGTGATCTGCTCGGCGGGAATGCCGGTCAGATAGGAGTTCAGAAGTCCGGAAAGCCTTGCAAGCTCCTCCTCCGTGATCTCTCCCTCGGTGCGCACGTGCTTGCTCTTGACCGCGCCCGAGGAGGTGACGGCCACGAGGATATAGTGCGTGGGCTCAAGGTAGATGGTCTCGTACTTGGCGATGCTGACCGAGGAGACGCGGGGCTTGATGGCAATGCCTGTGTAGTTGGTCAGATTGGAGGCCAGATTGGAGGCCGCCTTGAGGATCTGATCCAGCTCCCCCATCTTGGCGCGCAGAAGATTGTTGATCTGCGCGATCTCGTGGGTGGTCATGGCGTAATGCTCAAGCAGAGTGTCCACGTAAAAGCGCAGGCCGAGCTCGCTGGGAACGCGTCCCGCCGAGGCGTGCGGCTGCTCGAGATAGCCCATCTCCTCCAGCTCTGCCATTTCGTTGCGAATGGTAGCAGAGGAGCACTTCAACTGCTGATTTTGCAGAATGTACTTGGAGCCGACCGGGCCACCACCCTCGATGTGCGCATCGACGATCGCCTTTAATATTTGCTTTTTGCGCTCGGTTAATCCACGATTTTCCGAACTCATATCCCTTTCGCTCCTTTCCGCACTCGGATTTAGCACTCTTTTGCGTTGAGTGCTAACCTACGCTACAAATTTACCACTTTTGCTCCGGTTTGTCAAGGCTTTTTCCGCTTTTTCTTGTGAACAAATTGTAAATATCACCCCGGAGTGCTAAAACGCACACCAAAAAAGGGCCGCAGACCCGATTTTGGAGGTCTGCGGCCGATTTGGCTGCTGTTTTCCTTATATTATAGGCACTCTACCGTGCCGTCTGCTCGTGTCTCGGTCAGATCGCGTGCACGCCAAGCTTGCTGTCGGCGTGGTCGGCGTCAAGGCCGTACTTCTTCGCCTTGCGATACTCAAAGAACTTCTTGGAGACCTCCGGGAAGAGTGCGTAGGAAAGCACGTCCTCGTCCTGCTCGAGATACTGCGCGATCTCGGCACGGAGCTGCTCCAGCTCGGGCTTGAGATCGTCTGCGGGACGGTGGGTGATGGGCTGCTCGCTGCCGATGATCTTCTTGACGAATTCGGGATCGATCGGAACGGGCGTCTTGCCGTAGTCGCCGTGCACGATGCCCTTGAACTCCTTGGTCACCGTCTTGTATCTCTCACCCATAATGACGTTGAACACGGCCTGCGTGCCCACGATCTGGGAGGAGGGGGTGACGAGCGGAGGATAACCAACGTCCGCACGGACGCGCGGAACCTCCTCCAGTACCTCGGTCAGCTTATCCGACTTCCCTGCCTGCGCCAGCTGGCTCATCAGGTTGGAGAGCATTCCGCCGGGCACCTGGTAAAGCAGAGCGTTGACGTCCACCTTGAGTGCCTTGGGATTGAGCAGACCGTCGGCCAGATACTTCTCGCGCATAGGCGTAAAATACTTGGTGACCTGATCCAGCTTGCCAAGATCGATGCCCGTATCGTAGGGCGTTCCCTGCAAAGCGGCGACCATGGCCTCCGTGGGAGGCTGAGAGGTACCCATCGCCATCGGGGAGATCGCGGTGTCAATGACGTCCACGCCGGCCTCAACAGCCTTCATCAGGGTCATCGAGGCAAGGCCCGAGGTGTAGTGGGT
>JAFNVK010000131.1 GCA_017379815.1 Clostridia bacterium | reverse complement strand
GGAGGCGCGGCGTGAGCTGATCAACGGCAACCTTCGCCTCGTGCTTTCGATCATTCAACGGTTTACGGGGCGTCGGGAGAGCATGGACGATCTCTTTCAGGTGGGGTGCATTGGTCTGGTCAAGGCGGTGGACAACTTCAACGTGGAGATGGACGTCAAATTCTCCACCTACGCCGTTCCCATGATCATCGGCGAGATCCGTCGGTATCTGCGCGACAACAACGCCATTCGCATCAGCCGCTCCATTCGGGATCTGGCCTATCGCGCGCTTCAGGCGAGGGAGGAGCTTTTGGCCGAAAAGGAGTGCGAGCCAACGGTGGAGGAGATCTCCGCGCGCCTCGGGGAGCGAAAGGAGAGCGTTTTGCACGCGATGGAGGCCATCGTGGAGCCCATCTCGCTCTACGAGCCGGTCTTTAACGACAACGGCGACTCTCTTTATCTCATGGATCAGCTCTCGGACAGCTCGGGCACGGACGAATCCTGGCTGGAGAGCATCGTTCTGCGTGAGGCGATCAAGACCTTGAACGAGCGGGAGCGGCGGATCATTCAGCTCCGCTTCTACAAGAACAAGACCCAGATGGAGATCGCCGAGGAGATCGGCATCTCGCAGGCGCAGGTCTCGCGCCTGGAAAAAGGGGCGCTGGAGAAGATGCGCAAGCAGTTTTGAGGGCACGGGGTTGACTTTTTTTCTCCCTCGTGCTACAATAAAGGGCGAAGGCCGCACCGTGCGAGTCTTCGCCCAATGCTTTTTTTGGAGAAAGGAGGAGCGTATGATCCGCATTCTCGGTTGCTCCGTCTCGCAGATCCCGCCGCGCGAGACGCTTGAGGGGCTGCTTCGGCCGGATTGGCTTGCCGCATGGCAAAAGGCGCACGCCTCCTGTCACCGCGAGGAGCAGGTCCGCGCCAGTCTTGCAGGGCTTTGGCTGCTCTCGCTCCTGGGCTATGCGGGGGGCATCGCCTACGGCGAAAACGGCCGCCCCGAGGCCACCGAACGGGCGGTGGATCTCAGCATTACGCACACACGCTCCTTCGTTTTCTGCGCTCTTGCAGAAGGGAAGGAGGGTATCCGCATCGGCCTTGACGCCGAGCCGCTCTGCACCTATCCGCGAGAGAAAATGGAGCGCCTTTTGGCGCGTTGGTTCTCTGCGGAGGAGCGCGCCTTTTGGCAAGACGAGCCCACGGCCGAGCGCTTTACGGAGCTTTGGACCAAGAAAGAAGCCGTTGTCAAGCGGAGCGGAGACGGACTTTGCGCCGTGACGGCGACGAACGTGACCAACGCGGCCGAGTCCTTTGCCGTCTACCGCTGCGGCGATCACGTGGTCACGCTCTGCTATCCCGAGGGAGAAGTCCCTCCCGATGCGTCGGAGTGGTATACCGATCCCAACAGATCCTGATCAACAAAGCAGGCCCGCTGCCGAGCAGGGCTTGCTTTTTTTGTGCAAGCCAAAAAAAGGCAGACGTCTGCATCTTTTTGCCAAAATGCCCTTTACAAGCGAAAAAAATATTGCTATAATAAAAAGTAGAACGGCGTCGCATTTTGACGTCTTGAAAGAACGACCTCGGAGGAAGATCATGATCCACATTACTAACCTGACGAAGATCTATCGCTCGCGGCGCAGGAGCATTTGCCGCGCGCTGGACAAGGTGAACCTGACCCTGCCCGATGCGGGGCTTGTGTTTGTCCTTGGAAAAAGCGGTAGCGGCAAGTCCACGCTCCTCAACCTGATCGGTGGTCTTGACAGTATCACCGAGGGAAGGATCCTCGTCGATGGGAATGATCTGTCCACCTTCCGCGAGCAGGATTTCTGCAATTATCGCAACACGCACATCGGCTTTATCTTTCAGGACTATCACCTCATCGACGAGCTGACGGTCTCTGAAAACATCCTGCTTTCGCTCAATCTTCGCCGCATGGAGGACGGTGACCGCGTCCGCGCGGCGCTGGAGAAGGTGGATCTTGCGGGCTACGGTGACCGCTATCCGAGCGAGCTGAGCGGCGGTGAGCGGCAGAGAATTGCGATCGCGCGTGCCATCGTCAAAAATCCGCGCATCATTCTGGCGGACGAGCCGACGGGAAATCTGGACACCAACACGGCCACGGCCATCACCGAGCTTCTGCGCAGTCTTTCACGCGAGTGCCTGATCCTCGTGGTGTCGCACAACCTTAACGACGCCAATAAATACGCCGACCGCATCGTGGAGCTTTCGCACGGACGTATCGTCGGTGACCGCACGCGCAATCCCGAGTTCCTCGACGAGGTTACGCTCAAGGACGGCGCGCTGGTCTATCCCGCAGGGCTTGCGCTTTCGGAGGAGGACGTTCGCCTGATGAACGCCAACAAAAGTGCCGATATCCTGCGCAAGACCGACAAATATTTCCCCACGCCCGAGCAAAAGGGGGAGGGGAAGCAGGTTGCTATCGAGAATAAGAGCCTCACGCTTGGCAAATCACTCCACCTTTCGGGAAGGTTTCTCAAGAACAAGGCCATTGCCATTTCGCTCTCCTCCTTCATGGTTGCGGTGATCATGGTGATCATGGCCCTCGCGCAGACCATCATCAATTTTGATGCAGGCGAGGTCATGTCCGCCGAGCTGCACAAGAGCGCGCAGTCCTCGCTTCTGCTGAGCAAGACGATTGATCCCGAGCTGCAGGCTCTCACGCAGATCAACGCTCTTGGCCGCGTGGAGGCAGGGGATATGGAGGCCTTTTACGAGGCAGGCTACGAGGGCAAGATCTATCAGGGACTGTCATATAGCATTCCGATTGCGGAGTCCAGCGTCATTCGCGGAAAGAAGCCCGTGCTCTTTTCGGGGAACAACCCCTACGTTCGCCAGACGATCGCCACCCTGGTGGTGGACGACGCCTTTTTGGAGAGCCGCTTTGACGGCGTGGAGTACGTTGCCAGAAGAAGCACCTTCCATCCGCAGGGCGTGATCATCACCGACTACGTGGCAGACGCGATCCTGCTCCGAACCAACTATATTGGCAAGGATTACGACTATCTGATCCAATGGGGCTACACTCTTTCGGGATGGAATTACGACGCCTTCATCATCAACGGCATCATCAAGACCGGCTACAAGGAGCGGTACGAGGGACTGTTTGAGAAGTTCAAGAAGAATCCTTCGCTTTCGATGACCGAGCTGTATGAGGATCCGGATTTTCAGGCCTTCTCAAAGGACGTCTATGATCGCCTTGGTTATTCCTACACCACGAACCAAAGCTTTTTGGAGGACTATCTGGCCGCTGAAAGCTGGCGCTACCCGAGCTTCTATCATCTGGCCTTCGAGGGTGCGCAGGGCTATGAAGGGGTTAACTATGTTATCAGGGACAACCGCGACAACGGAACGATGGCTTTGCCCTACAACGAAAACGTGCGCTATACCGAGACCACTCCCGAGATCCCCGAGGGAGCAAAATATATGCGCGTGTCTTACCATAAATCCTGGATTCAGAAGCTGACCGCAGAGCTGTACGGTGAGGAGCAGGTCTACCCGATCCTGGCCTTTGATCACGGGACGCCCTTGAGCCAAGAGGTGTTTGAGCAGAATAAAGGATACCTCCTGACGGCAACGGGAGGGCTGCAGCTTTCCAGTGCCAGCTCAAGCTACTACGTGTCGGAGCTCATCGAGATCCCCGAAGGGGCCAAGATCACCTCCTTCCTGGCGCTTGCGGTCTATGACCGCGCTTACTGCACCTTCTATGACGAGGAGAAAAATTATATTTCCGCCGAGGTCGCTCACCAGACGATCGACGAGGGAAGCGAGCGCACGGTTTATCTGCCCGCGCAGGTCTATGCGCAGATCTTCCCTGAGCGGGTAGAGGCGGCAGGCGCCGATTGGGGAACGTCCTTTGTTCCCCATCAGGAGAAGCTCGCGCACTTTGCCTTCTGGGACGTGAAGAAGGAAAATCCCCTCTTTGAGGCGGAGGTCACGGTCAAGCTGTCGCCCAACACCGTGATCACCCTTTCGGACGATCTGTTCACCCTGTTCTACAAGGATTCCATCTTCCCGATCGGCCTCTATTTTGACGGGGCAGAGGGACTTGGACGGGCAGTGGAGCTTGCCGGCGGTATGGATTACGAGTACCAGAGCATCGCGATCGAGGCCGTGCATACCATGACCCGCGCG
>JAFNVK010000130.1 GCA_017379815.1 Clostridia bacterium | reverse complement strand
GCATCACCGAGCAGGACGAAAAGATCGCAGGCATCGCGCACGAGGCAGGCAAGGCCGTGATCATCGTGGTCAACAAGTGGGATCTGATCGAGAAGGACAACTCCACCGTCAACGAGTTCAACGCAAAGATCCGCGTAGCACTCGCCTATATGCCCTACGCCCCCATCGTTTACGTCTCCGCCAAGACGGGACAGCGCGTGCGCGACCTCTTTGAGCGCATCAAGTTCGTGCACAACCAGGCGCTTCTGCGCGTCTCCACGGGCGTGCTCAACGACGTGCTTGGCCAGGCCATGATCCGCGTTCAGCCCCCGTCCGACAAGGGACGCCGCCTCAAGATCTACTACATGACGCAGATCTCGGTGGCTCCTCCCACCTTCGTCATCTTCTGCAACAGCGTGGAGCTCTTCCACTTCTCCTACCAGCGCTTCATCGAGAACTGCCTGCGCGAGACCTTCGGCTTCCACGGCACGCCCATCAAGATCATCATCCGTCAGAAGGGCGACGACGCAGAATAAGCACCTGCGTATCATTTTTCCAAAAAAGGAGCATTCTATGTTCGTCGATAACGTCAAGATCTATATCAAGGCCGGGGACGGCGGCAACGGTGCCGTTTCCTTCCGCCGCGAAAAATACGTCGCCGCAGGCGGTCCCGACGGCGGTGACGGAGGGCACGGCGGAAACGTCGTCTTCCGCGTGGACGAGGGCTCCAACACCCTGCTCGCCTTCCGCTACAAGCACAAGTTTGTGGCCTGCCGCGGCGGCGACGGCAAGGGCGCAAAGTTCCACGGCGCGACCGCAGAGGATCTCGTGATCCTCGTTCCCCCCGGAACCCTGATCCGCAACGCCGCGGACGGACGCATCCTGCACGATATGTCCGAGAATGACGGCGCCGACTACGTGGCCTGCCGCGGCGGCCGCGGAGGATGGGGCAACCGTCATTTTGCCACCCCCACCCGCCAGGTGCCCATGTTCGCCAAGAACGGCACGGAGGGTGAGGAAAAGGAAGTGATCCTGGAGCTGAAGATGCTGGCCGACGTTGGCATCATCGGCTACCCCAGCGTGGGAAAATCCTCGATCCTCGCCCGCATCAGCGCGGCAAAGCCCAAGATCGCCGACTACCACTTCACCACCCTCTCCCCCAACCTCGGCGTGGTCCGCACGGGAGGCGAGAGCGGATTTGTGGCCGCCGATATTCCCGGACTGATCGAGGGAGCGTCGGAGGGCGCGGGACTCGGTCACGCTTTCCTGCGGCACGTGGACCGCTGCCGTTTGCTGCTGCACGTGGTGGACATCTCCTGCTTTGAGGGGCGCGATCCCGTGGAGGATCTCAAGACCATCAACCAAGAGCTTGCGCGCTACAGCCCCGAGCTTGCCGAGCGTCCCCAGATCATTCTGGCCAACAAGACCGACGCGCTTGACCGCGAGGTCGTTGACGTTGCCGCCTTTGAGGCCTACGTCGAGAGCCTTGGCTGCCCCCTCTTTTACGTTTCCGCGGCAACGGGAGAAAACCTCGACACCGTGATCGCCTTTGTGGCCGAGCGTCTGCGCGAGCTTCCCCCCATGCGCATCTACGAGGGTGAGCGCGCCGAGGAGGACGCCTACACGGGCGGCGGCAAGGAGACCGTGATCCGCCGCGAGAATGACACCTATCACGTGGAGGGCGAATGGCTCAAGAACCTGATGGGACAGATCAACTTCAGCGATTACGAATCGCTCAACTTCTTCCAGAGAGTTCTGGAGAAGAGCGGCGTCTTTGCGGAGCTGGAGAAGAAGGGCTGCCGCGACGGCGACACCGTATCCCTCTACGGCTTTGAATTTGAGTACGTCAAATAAGCACGAAAAAACAGATTTTTCAAAAAGGAGGCTCTTTTGATGAACATCTGGCACGATATGGATCCCTCGCGCATCACCCCTCAGGAATTTGAGGCCGTGATCGAGATCCCCAAGGGAAGCAAATGCAAGTACGAGCTGGACAAATACACCGGTCTGTTAAAGCTTGACCGCATCCTCTACACCTCCACCCACTACCCCGCAAACTACGGCTTTATTCCGCGCACCTATGCCGACGACGGAGACCCTCTGGACGTGCTCGTCCTTTGCTCCGAGCCGGTCTACCCCATGACCCTGATCCGCGTCTACCCCATCGGCGTGATGCGCATGCTGGACGACGGCAAGATGGACGACAAGATCATCGCCCTTCCCCTCTCGGATCCCACCTACCTAGGCATCCGCTCCATCGACGAGCTGCCGCCCCACGTCTTTGACGAGATCATGCACTTCTTCAGCGTTTACAAGCAGCTGGAGAATAAGCAGACCGCCGTCAAGTCGCTCTTCGGACCCGAGATCGCCCAGCGCATCGTCTTTGACGCCATCGTCTCCTACCGCGACACCTTTCAATAAGACGCTTCTCCCGAAGAACGGATGCCGAGACTGCCTTGCGTAAATTTTGTAAACAATCTGCATCCGTTCTTTACAAAGCACCCGCACCGTGTTACAATAAACGGGTAATCAAACATACAGAAAGGAATTTTCAACCGTGAACATCGAAGAAACTCTGCAGACCCTCTGGGATAGCCTCGTTGCTCTCGCCACCAACGTTGGCGGCAAGCTGATCGGCGCCATTCTCGTCCTCATCATCGGACACTTCCTCATCAAATTCATCATGAAAGCGGTTCGCAAGTCCAAGGCCATGCAAAAGACCG
>JAFNVK010000129.1 GCA_017379815.1 Clostridia bacterium | reverse complement strand
GGAGGTGGCCTCATCCAGGATCATCACGGGCGGATCGGCAACCGCTGCACGGGCGATGGCGATCAGCTGGCGCTGGCCCTGCGACAAGTTGCTTCCGTTGTTGGAAAGCTCGGTCTCATATCCGCCGGGCAAACGGGTGATGAAATCGTCCGCACCCGCAAGCTTTGCGGCACGAATGCACTCCTCATCGGTAGCATCCAGATTGCCGTAACGAATGTTCTCCATAACGGTACCCGTAAAGAGGTTGGTATCCTGCAAAACGATACCGAGCGAGCGGCGCAGATCCGACTTGCGGATCTTGTTGATATTGATGCCGTCGTAACGGATCTTGCCGTCGGCAATATCATAGAAGCGGTTGATGAGGTTGGTGATGGTGGTCTTTCCGGCGCCCGTTGCGCCAACGAAGGCGACCTTCTGTCCGGGCTCGGCAAAGACGCTGACGTCATGCAGAACGGTCTTCCCTTCCTCGTAGCCAAAGTCGACCTCGGTCATGCGCACGTCGCCGCGCAGAAGCGTATAGGTGATGCTTCCGTCCGCGCTGTGCGGATGCTTCCATGCCCAAACGCCGGTGTGGTGATCGGCCTCGCGGACGTTTCCTTCGGCATCCACCGTGGCGTTGACCAGGGTGACGTAGCCGTCATCTACCTCGGGGGACTGATCCATCAGCTCAAAGACGCGCTCAGCTCCCGCCATTGCCATGACGATGGAGTTGATCTGCTGGGAGAACTGGTTGATGTTACCCGTAAACTGCTTGGTCATGTTGAGGAACGGGACGATAATGTCCACGCCGAGAGCAAGACCCGAAAGGCTGAGGTTCGGCACGTTTGCCGCCATCAGCAGTCCTCCGACGACCGCTACGATCACGTACATCACGTTACCGATGTTCATGATGATCGGGCCGAGCATATTCGCATAGGCGTTTGCGCGGTAGGCGTTCTGGAAGAGCGCTTCGTTGACCTCGTCAAAATCCTTCTGTGCCTGCTCCTCGTGGCTAAAGACCTTGACGACCTTTTGTCCGTTCATCATCTCCTGCACGTAGCCCTCAAGTCCGCCAACCGAGCGCTGCAGCTTGATGAAGAAGCGTGCAGAGCCGCCGCCGACCTTTTTGGAGACCAGCACCATAAAGACCACGCCAACCAGAAGCAGGAGCGTGAGCCAGACGCTGTAATACAGCATGATCGACAGGACCGAAATGACGATGACCGACGCACGGATGATGGTAGGCATCGACTGCGACACAAGCTGACGGAGCGTATCGATATCGTTGGTATAATAGCTCATGATATCGCCGTGCTTGTGCGTATCGAAATACTTGATGGGGAGATCCTGCATCCGATCGAACATCGCCTTACGCATCTTGTAGAGGAAGCCCTGCGTGATATAGGCCATCAGCTGGCTCTCAAGCGTAATGGAAATAATCGAAAAGACGTACAGGACGATCAGGGTGATCACCTGCGGAATGATGATCTCGGATGCCGCCGCCCAATCCTTGGTGGGCTGGTAGAGCTGCACCGTCTCGGTCACCTTCTGCAAAAAGATCGAGGGAATGGTGGAAACGATCGCCGTAAAGAGAATACACAGGATGGAGAGCGGGAGCAGAACGGGATATGCCTTAAAGAGCATCTTGAGCAGGCGCTTGAGCACGTTTCCGTTCAGCTTTCTCTTAGGAGGTCTTGCGCCCATAGGCATAGACTGCTTATTCTTCGTCATTCTGCCCACCTCCGTTCGTTTGCTGCTCATAGACCTCGCGATAGATGTCATTGGTGGCAAGGAGCTGCTCGTGGTTACCCACGGCCTCCACTGCCCCGTTGTTCATCACGATGATCATATCCGCCTTTTCCACCGAGGCGATTCGCTGAGCGATAATGATCTTGGTGGTATCGGGAATATAAGAACGGAAGCCCTCGCGGATCAGGGCGTCGGTCTTGGTATCCACGGCGCTCGTGGAGTCGTCGAGGATCAGGATCTTGGGCTTCTTCAACAGGGCTCTGGCAATACAAAGCCTCTGCTTTTGTCCGCCCGAGACGTTCGTTCCGCCCTGCTCGATCTTGGTATCGTAGCCGTCCGGGAAGGACATGACGAATTCGTCTGCCTGCGACAGGCGGCAGGCCTCGCGGATCTCCTCGTCGGTGGCGTTTTCGTTACCCCAGCGCAAATTCTCGCGAATTGTGCCCGAGAAAAGAAGATTCTTCTGCAGAACCATCGCAACCGCGCCGCGCAGGGTGTCCAGATCATAGGCTCGAACGTCAAGACCGCCGACCTTGACGCACCCCTCGGTGACGTCATAAAGACGCGGAATAAGCTGTACGAGCGAGGTCTTGCCCGAGCCCGTTCCGCCAATGATACCGACGGTCATGCCCGATCGGATGTGCAGATCGATATCCGAGAGCGAATTGCGCTTCGCCGTTTCGGCGTACTTAAAGCTGACGTGATCGAAGTCGATCGATCCGTCAACTACCTCGGTCACGGGATCTTCAGGGTTTTGAAGCGTGGATTCCTCGCCCAGAACCTCGTAAATACGTCTTGCCGACTCGGCCGACATGGTCAGCATCACGAAGATCATGGAGAGCATCATCAAGGACATCAGGATCTGCACGCCGTAGGTCAGCATGGCAGAGATCTGACCCACGTCAAAGGGATCTCCTCCGCAGCTGATCGCAATGCTCGAGCCGATCAAAAGGATCATGACCATGTTAAAATACATGCACAGCTGCATCAGGGGCGTATTCAGCGCCACGATGCGCTCGGCACGGGTAAAGTCCATGCGAATGGTCTCGGCCGCGCCGTCAAATTTTTCCTTCTCATGGTTTTCACGCGAAAAGCCCTTGACCACGCGCATGGCACGAACGTTCTCCTCAATGGATTCGTTGAGTCGGTCATACTTGCGGAATACGGCGTGGAAGGCAGGCATTGCCTTCTTGGCGATCAGGAGAAGTCCGCCGCCAAGAACGGGGATCACGATGATGAAGGTGAAGGCCAGACTTCCTCCCATCACAAAGGCCATGACGACCGAGAAGATGAGCAGAAGCGGACTGCGGATCGCCGTTCGGATCAGCATCATAAAGGACATCTGCACGTTGACCACGTCGGTGGTCATACGGGTGACCAGCGAGGAGGAGGAGAACTTATCCATGTTGGCAAAGGAATAGGTCTGCACCTTTGCAAAAAGATCGTGGCGCAGATTCTTGGAGAATCCTGCCGCCGCCTTTGCGCAGGTAAAGCCTGCAATACCGCCGCAAGCGAGCGAAAGCAGAGCCATCAGCACAAGGAGCAAGCCCGTTTGCACGATCTGCGGCATACCCGCACCGTCCTTGATGTTGCTGATCAGGTCTGCTGTGATAAAGGGGATCAGCGTTTCGATAACTGCCTCTCCCAAAATAAATATCAGCGTCAGCACCGCGGGCAGCTTGTATTCCCGCACGCACCTCGCCAATCTCTTGATCATCGCCAAGGTCCGATCACACTTCCCTTCTGTTTCCAAAATTATACAACGTTATATTATACCACAAACAACCTGTGTTTCAAGTGAATATTCTTTGAATATTCTGAAAACAAGGTTTAACTGCGCTTTGCATCAAGGCAACGCTGCAAAAACTCCGCGGTCACGCGGCGGTAGCGCACGGGATCGAGCATATAGCTCAGCGCGTGCCCCGCCCCGGGAAAGGTCTCAAGCCTCACCTTTTCGGGTGCGGCCTTTGCGATCTCACGGCTCATTTCGCAGGGGACGAAGCGATCGTCCTCACCGTGAATCACCAGGATCGGCACGCGGCTCTCCTTGACTGCATCCACGGCTCCCTCATCGCTCAAGGAAAAGCCGCCGAACAGACGAGCACCGAGTCGAAGAAAGGGATAGGTCAGCCGCACGGGAAAATGCATATCCCGACAGACCTTCTGAATAACGGCCTTGGGTGAGGAATAGGGGCAATCGGCAATGATGCCCACCACGTTTTCGGGCAGAGGAAGGGCCGAAGCCATCAGCACCGTGGCGGCGCCCATCGAAACGCCCGTCAGCACCACGGGACAGTCCTTGCCAAAGCGCTCGGCGGCGTACTCCGCCCATGCCTTGACGTCATAGCGCTCGCGCAGACCGAAGGAAATGACGTTGCCCTCGCTCTCGCCGTGGGAGCGCTGGTCCACCATGATCGCGTTGTAGCCGCGGGCACGGGTCAGCTCGCTTCCCCCGCAGAAATCGTAAATGGGATTGCTTCTGTATCCATGGAACTGGATCTCCACGGGAGCGCCGTCACGCACGTGAAAATAGCGTGCAGAAAGACGGACGCCGTCCGCGGCGCGGATCGTGATCCTCTCGGTCGGATAGGCTCGCATATCGGCTACCAGACGGATCGTGTTCGCCTGATGCGGCAGGTACTGCTCCCCCGTTGGAAGCTCGGGGGGATTGGCCTTTCGTTTGTTGGATATATGAAAGGCTGAAAAATACGCGTACACCGTGATCGCGGCGCAAAGCAGAAGCAGAACGCCTACGGTGATCAGGATCGCTTCTGCCATGGTCAGGCAAGCTCCTTGAGGTAATCCATCGCGGCAAGTGCGGCAACCGTTCCGTCACAAACGGCAGTGGTCAGCTGGCGGATCGCCTTCTGTCGGCAGTCTCCTGCCGCAAAGAGTCCGGCAACCGAGGTCTTGCAATCCTCCCCTGCCAGAAGATACCCGTCTCCGTCCAGCTTGACCAGATCGGAGAAGGCGGCACTCTGCGTTTCCATGCCGACCGCCTCAAATACGGCAGCAACCTCCAGCGTGGAGCGCTCTCCCGTTCTGCGGTTCTCCAGCGTCAGCGAGCGCAGAGCGGTGTCGCCGTTCATGGAGACCACGGCGCTTTCCATCACGCAGGTGATGTTGGGATGATCCTTCAGGCGTGCAACCACGGCCTCCTCGGCGCGGAACTGATCCCTGCGGTGAATGAGATAGACCTTCGAGCAGATCTCGGCCAGATAGAGCGCGTCCTGCACGGCGGTATTTCCGCCGCCAACGACCGCCACGTCCATACGGCGGAAGAAGGCTCCGTCACAAACGGCACAGAAGGATACGCCGCGGCCAAGGAAGCGCTCCTCGCCCTCAGCCCCCAGCTTGCGGTGCTTCAGACCGGTCGCCAGGATCACCGAGCGCCCTTCAAAGCTTCCACCGTCGCTCTCTACGGTAAAGAGGTCGCCCTCCTTGCGGATCGCGGTGGCCAGGGCAAACTCCATCTCCACGCCAAGGGCCTGGATCTGTCCCATCAGCGCGTCGGCAAAGTCCATACCGTTGACCATGGGAATACCGGGATAATTCTCCACGCCCTGGGATTGGGCGATCTGTCCGCCGTAGCCGTTTCCGTCCAGGATCAGCACGGACTTCTCCGCGCGCAGGGCGTAAAGAGCGGCCGTCATTCCGGCAGGACCTGCTCCAATGATGATAATATCGTAGATCATGATCGATTCCTCTTTCTTTTTCGTTTCGTTACTTCACGCGGCGTGCCTTGACGCGCTCCGCGCTCGGCGTGACCACGCAGGACCAGTTGGTATGATAGATCACAAAGCCGGGCTTTGCTCCCGCAGGCTTTTTGACGTCCTTGACGCGGGTGTAATCCACCTCCACGTTGTCGCCGTCCGCCCCCTTCGAGAAGTAGGCGGCGATCTCGGCGGCCTCGGTGAAATCCTCCACCGAGGGCTCGCGCCCCTCCAGGAGCATCACCGTATGCGAGCCCGGGAGGTTCTTGACGTGGAACCAGTAATCCTGCTTCCCTGCCAGCTTGTGCGTGATATATTCGTTTTGCAGATTGTTCTTGCCGCAATAGACGCGGAAGCCGCCCGAGGTCAAAAACTGTGCCACCGCGGGAGCTTTATTCTTCTGAGGAGCAACGTAATGCTTCATGCGTGAAGCGTAGCCCGAGCGGTAAAGCTCGTCGCGGATCTCCTGCAGGTCGGCCGCCGTTTCGGCGTGCGTCAGCGCATCAAAGACGGTGTCCACGTAGCGAAGCTCCGCTTCGCCAAGGGCGATCTGCTTGGCAAGCTCCACGCGTGCGGTCTTGGTCTTGTTGTATTTCTTATAGTAGACCTGCGCGTTTGCCGAGGGGGAGAGGCGTGTGTCCAGCGTGATCACGCAGGTGCCAAAGCTTCCGTCCTCGCGGTAATCCGCATAGTCGGTCAGCTCCACGCGGGACATTCCGCGAGACAGCTGATAGAGATTTGCCGTAATGAGATCGGCGGCTCTGCGGTATTCCTCGCCCTTCTCGCAAGCGGAAAGCTCCTCGCGCTGCAGCTGAAGCTTCTTGCGCAGGCGCGTATCGGCGTTGGTCAGAATATGCAGAATATCGGCCGCGCGCTGCTTGACGTGCGCCTCTCGGTCGCGCGTCTCAAAAAAGGCGTCCAGCAGCTGCCCCGCGCTTGCAAAGTCGCGGCAGGTAAGCGGCGACGTATACTGGGAAAGCGTGCAAAAGGCGTATTCCACGGGCTTTTCGCCGTCCAGGATCATGCAGGGCGAGAATTGTTCCTCCCGCACACGGGCAAAGAAGGAGAGAAAGACCTCGCGTACGCTTTCTCGCGCGCAGTCGGCAAGAATGGGATCGCATTCGCCCGTGGCAAGGTAGGCGATCTCGCGCGCAACGGCGGCCGAAATGCCGAGGAAGGATGTGCTGATCCATTTATTGAGCGGCAGATCCCTGCCTGCGGCATCCCAAAGGCGGTCAAACTCCGCCTCGGTGGCAAGGAGAGGATCCTGCTTGTTTTGCTTTGGGGGAAGCTCGTAGAGCATTCCCGGAAGGACCTGGCGCAAGGCAGAGGTGGAAAAATCTACCGTCCGCAATGCGGCAAGGATCTTTTTGTCCTCGTTGGCAAAGATCAGATTGCTGTATTTGCCCATCAGCTCCACGATCAGATAGCGACGGGAGGAAAATCCCATCTCGTCACGCCCCTCAAACTCCAGGCAGGCCACGCGCTCAAAGCCCTCCTGTCGGGCATCGCAAAGCCTTGCTCCCTGCAAATGCTTGCGCAAAAGCATACAGAGCATGGGGGGGACGGCGGGATTTTCCTTTGCGGAGGAGGTAAAGCCCATGCGCGGATTTCCCGAGCCTGCGTTGATCAACAGGCGGCTTCCGCCGTCAGGTCCTCGCAAAAGCAGGACGATCTCATCCCGTTCGGGCTGAAAAACCTTTTCCACCCTTGCCCCGACCGATCGCTCACGGATCTCGGCAAGCACGCAGCGCAGCATTCCCGCATCAAAAGCCATATCTCCACCTCCTTCTTTCCTCCGCGCAAGCGCGCAGAAAAAACTTTCAAAAATATTATATCATAAGGTTGCATTTTTTACAAGTAAATGCTATAATAAAATAAAGATTTTTCCAAGAATTCTTGATTTCCCTTGGAGGTGACCCCGTCATGAACAAAACCGTAATCGGAATCGACGTTGGAGGCACGACGACCAAGATCGTTGGCTTCCGTACGGACAAAAGCGGAAATAAGGAGCTCATCCATCCGCAGTTCGTTCGCGCCACCGATCCCTTGACCTCGGTCTACGGCGCTTTTGGTAAATTTACCGCGCAAAACGGCCTGGAGCTATCCGATATTGCGCGCATCCACACCACGGGTGCAGGTGCTGCGCATCTGGCAAAGCCCATCTATAACCTTCCCTGCTACGCCGTTCCGGAATTTTCCTCCATCGGCATCGGAGGACTCTATCTCTCCGGCCTTGACGAGGCCATCGTGGTGAGCATGGGAACGGGCACGGCTCTGATCTACGCGAAAAAGGAAGGCGAGAAGTATCAGATCAAGTACCTTGGCGGAACGGGCGTTGGCGGAGGCACGGTGGTCGGCCTCTCCCGCAAGCTTCTGGGCGTGGACAGCATTGACCACATCGAGCAGCTCTGCGCCGACGGCAACCTCGACAACATTGACCTGCGCATCAAGGACATCGCCAAGCATCGCCCCTATCAGGGCGTGAACGAAAACCTGACCGCCGCAAACTTCGGCAAGGTCTCGGATCTGGCGACTCCCTCCGACCTCGCGCTCGGCATCACCAACATGGTGGCCGAGACCATTGCGATGCTCGCAGTCTTTGCCGCACGGAATTTCAACCTTTCCCGCATCGTGCTGACCGGAAACCTCACCACCATCGCGCCCATTCGCTACGTCTTTGAAAATCTTTCGGACAGCTTTGGCGTGCGCTTCCTCATTCCCGAGAATGCGCAGTTCGGCACGGTCATCGGCGCGGCACTCAATCACGAATAAAGCCATTCCTTGGCGCAGCGGCTCCCCGCCCTGCCAAAAGAGAGGTACGCTCCATGCGTTTTGCATGGAGCGTACCTTTTTTCGTGTAGCAAGCGTTGCCGCTTTTTCCTTTGTTCAGAAGCGTTCGATGCCGCGCAGGATCGTGCGGATCGCGTTTGCGTCCGGCTTGCGCGGATTAGTCGCCGTGCAGGCATCACGCAAAGCGCTCTCCACGATGTGCTCACGCATCTTCTCGTATTCCTCGCGGGAGACTCCCACCTCACCAAGCGTCTGCGGGATCTTCATTTCCACGGTCAGGCGCTTGATCTCGTCAAGCAGATTGCGCGCACCCTGCTGCTTGGTAAAGGCAGGACGGTGGATAAAGCGCGCGATGCGTGCCAAGCGATTGCAAACGCGATTGGGCTCGCCAGCAAAGGCGGCCGTGTCCAGCTCCGCGTTGTAGCGCATCACGTGGTAGAGCAGCATCGCGTTCGCCATGCCGTGCGGCAGATGAAAGACCGCTCCCAGCGCGTGTGCGATGCCGTGGTTGACACCAAGTCCTGCATCGTTAAAGGCCATTCCCGCAAGGCAGGAGGCCGTTTGCATCTTTTCTCTCGCCTTTCGGTTTTCCCCGTCGCGGTAGGCCACGGGCAGGTAGGTGAAGGCCAGCTCGAGCGCTTTTTCGGCAAAGGCGTCGGTAAAATCGTTTGCGTTCACCGAAACGTAGGCCTCTAGAGCGTGCGTGATGACGTCAAAGCCCGTATGCGCCGTAACGGCGGGAGGAACGCTGACGGTCAAGTCCCCCGAAAGAATAGCCGCATTGGGAAGCAGTGCCTCCGAAAAGAGCGGATATTTCTTTCCCGCCTCGGGATCGGTAACGACGGCCACGCGCGTGACCTCGCTTCCCGTTCCGCTCGTGGTGGGAATGGCAACCAGCTTGACGTCGCGTCCGACCTTCTGCTCGTACATCAGCACCGTTGCCTTGGCCGCGTCAATGGAGGATCCTCCTCCCACGGCGACGACGGTGTCGGTGTCACTCTCCAGCAAAAAGGCAAGCGCCTTGGCGATCATATCGATCGGCGGATCGGGACGGATCTCGGAAAAGATCCGCACCTCACGGGCCCCTGTGATCATGGAGGCCACACGGTCGGCCACGCCGTTTTTGACGAGGAACTCATCGGTGATGATGGTGACGTTCCTTGCCTCCATATCTTTAAGCGCGGCGAGCGCATCCTCTCCAAAGAAGATGCGCGACCGCAAATAAAACATATTCATTGGTTTTCCCTTCTCGGTGGCAAGGCGCGGTCGTGCGCTCCTTGCATGGGACTTACTTTCTCTTGATCAGCTTGGCACGGAAGCCGTTTCCAACGCCTGCGGCATTGGCATCGTCCGTATCGATGTGCATTTCCAGACGAAAATCCTTGTGTACGCGGATCTGCACGTCATAGAACAGGCTTCTTCTCTCGCCGCAAAGCTCCACGTCGCAATACTCGCCGTCGCGAACGCCAAAGGCCTTGCCCTCCTCCTCACTCATGTGAATGTGGCGGTTGGCAATGATGCAGCCCTCGCTGAGGGTGACCACGCCCTTGGGGCCGATGATCGTGATGGGAGAGGATCCCGAAAGATCGCCCGACTCACGCACAGGGGGCTTGACCTTGAGCACGAAGCTGTCGGTTCTGGAGATCTCCACCTGCGACTTCTTGCGCTCAGGACCCAGCACGCGCACACCCTCGATGGCTCTCATGGAAGGGCCGACGATGGTGAGCTGCTCCTTGCAGGCAAACTGGCCGGGCTGGGAAAGATCCTTGATCTTGGTCAGCTCGTAGCCCTTGCCGAACAGGATATCCACGTGCTCACGCGTCAGATGGATATGACGGTTGGAGATGCCCACGGGGATCTCGCCGTTATTCTGTACGCCGCCCGCGACAACCGCCTTGACGATGTTGTCGATGAGGGCTTGCATTTCTTGTTCCGTATAGTTCATAGCCACGTCTCCCGCGAAGGATCAGATGATCCGGAAATTCTCGGAAAGCACGCATCTGCGCTTTCTGGTAAAGGATCTCGCCGAGGTAATGCCCTCGCCGGTAGGTCCTGCAATGGTAAAGGTGGTGTGTCCCTCTCCGCCAAAGCCGATGCCCGCATAGGAGGGCGCGTTCTTGACGAAGATGGTGGTCTCCACTGCCTTGGCAAAGGCGGAGAGATTATCGATGTTCTTGGAGTGCATATGCGCCGTGTGGCGGTTGCCGTGCTCTGCCTTGACGGCAAGGTCGATCGCCTCGGCAATGTTGTCCACTCTAACGATAGGCAGAATGGGCATCATCAGCTCGTGCTGAACGAAATCGTGCATAAAGTCGGTCTCACAGATGATGCAACGGATCTCGCTGCCCACCTTGACGCCGATCTTCTCCAGAAGCACTCTTGCATCGCGTCCAACGCAGGTACGGCTGACCGACTTGACGGTCTTGCCTGCCTTGTTGACCTTCTCCTCCAGCACGATACCGGCCAGCTTGTCGGCCTGCTCGCGGTTGATCAGGTACGCGCCGTTCTTCTGCATCTCCTCGATCAGACGGTCTGCGATGTTGCGGAAGGCAAAGACCTCCTTCTCGGCAATGCAGGGCAGATTGTTGTCAAAGGAGCATCCGTCGATGATGTCCTTTCCTGCCTTTGCGATGTCGGCGGTGTCATCCACGATGACGGGGGGATTGCCTGCGCCTGCACCGATCGCCTTCTTTCCGGAGGAAAGCACGGCCTTGACGACGCCCGGGCCTCCCGTGCAGACCAGAAGACGGATCTTCGGATGCGTCTGCATGATCTTGGCGCTGTCAAGCGTGGGCTTGACCATGGAGCAGACCAGTACCTTCGGTCCGCCTGCGGCGTAGGATGCGCGGTTGACCAGGTCAACGGCGTAGTTGGAAACGCAGATCGCGTTGGGGTGCGGGTTGAAGACAACGCCGTTTCCTGCGGCGATCATGCCGATGGAGTTGCAGATCACCGTCTCGGAGGGGTTGGTGCTGGGGGTGATCGCGCCGACCACGCCAAAGGGTGCCATCTCGGTCAGGGTAAGACCGTTGTCGCCCGTCTTGGCCTCGGAAACGATGTCCTCGGTTCCGGGGGTCTTCTCGGCCACCAGAAGGTGCTTGGCCTTCTTGTGATCCACGCGGCCCATGCCGGTCTCGGCAACGCCCATTTCGGCCATGATCGCGGCCTCGGCCACGGTCAGACGGCGGATCTCGGTGATGATCTTTTCTCTCTGCTCAACGGTCATCGCGCGCACGGCACGGTAGCCCTGCTCTGCGGCGTCGATGGCCTCGTTCATATCCTCGTAAATACCGATCAGGCTTCTGCCGTTATAGGTCGTCGAGGTATAGGATGCGGAGGATGCGGCTCCCGCCGTATTCCTCACGATCGCTTCTACAATTTTACGGATATCGGACTCGCTGTAAGTTGCCACGGTAAATCCACCTTTCTATCAGTTGCCCTGCGTCAATCTCTGGGTATCGATCGCGATCATATACTCCTCGTTGGTGGGAATGATCCAGGTCGCCACACGAGCTCCCTCCTTGGTAATGTCAAAGGGAACGCCGCGCGTAAAGTTGTTGTTCTTGTCCACGTCGATCTCAATGCCGAGGAACTTCATGTTCTCGCAGACCTTCTCGCGGATGTTGGCCTGGTTCTCGCCGATGCCTGCGGTAAAGACGAGAGCGTCAAGACCGTTCATCTCGGCGGCGTACGCACCGATGTGCTTCTTGATGCCGTTGGCCAGGATCTTGAGCGAAAGCTCGGCGCGGTAGTTACCGGCCTTGGCGGCGGCATCCACGTCACGGGTGTCGTTGGAAATACCGGAAACGCCCAAAAATCCGCTCTTCTTGTTGAGGATGTCCTCCATCTCCTGGGCGGAGTAGCCATGCTTCTTCATCAGATAGGTGACCACTGTGGGGTCGATCGTGCCCGAGCGCGTGCCCATGCAGATGCCCTCCTGAGGGGTAAAGCCCATGGAGGTGTCGATCGCCTTGCCGCCGTCTACGGCGGTAATGGAGGAGCCGTTGCCCAGGTGGCAGGTGACGATCTTCAATTCCTCGATCGGCTTGCCAAGGACCTTTGCCAGCTCAGCGCTGACGAAGCGGTGAGAGGTGCCGTGGAAGCCGTAGCGGCGAACGCGGTCCTGCTCGTAGAACTCATACGGAATGGGGTAAACGTAACGGAAATCCTCGATCTCGGAATAGAAGGAGGTATCAAACACGGCAACCTGCGGAACCGAGGGCATCAGAGCAAGGCAAGCCTTGATTCCTGCGATGGCCGGAGGGCCGTGCAAAGGATTGATCGGAATGATGGACTCCAGATAAGCAATGGTGCTGGCCGTGATGCGTGCAGACTCCTTGAGCTCCTCACCGCCGTGTGCCACGCGATGTCCGACCGCGTCGATCTCCTCGATAGAGGCAACCACGCCGTGCGTAGCATCGGTCAGAAGGGCAAGCACGCGCTCAAGAGCGGCGCCGTGATCGGGCAGAGAGATCTCCTCGGAGACCGGATCCTTCCCCGTCGGCTTATGCGTAACGGCACCTCCGGTACCAATACGCTCGCAAAGGCCCTTGGCGAGGATCGTTTCCTTTTCCATATCAAAAAGCTGGTATTTCAGAGAAGAGCTACCGGCATTCAAAACCAGAATTTTCATCAACATTCCATCCTTTCCGTATCAAATACAATGCAAACGGTCAATAGACCAATTCAACGTTCTGCTCTGCAAAGAAGCGCTTCCATTTTTCGCTCGGCTCAGCGTCGGTAACGACGAGATCCACGTTTCGCAGATCCCCGAAGCGCACGAAGGAGATCTTATCAAACTTGGTGTGATCCACGGCAAGGATCACCTTTTTTGCCGACTTGAGGAAGCCGGACTTCAAATGGGCAAAGGGCTCACGCGTGTCGGTGATCCCCTTCTCCATATCCAACCCCTTGCAGGAGAGGATCGCATAATCCACGTAATACTTGCTTACCACGTCCTCGGCATCGCTGCCGTAGAAGGCCATGGACTCGTGGCGGTAGGATCCGCCCGTGGAAATGATGCTCCAATCGTGATTCTGCGGCAGATCCAGAAGGATCTCCACGGAATTGGTCACGATGGTCAGATTGTGCTTGGAGAAAATGCTCTTGACCGTAAACAGAGCGGTCGTGCTCGAATCCAGGAGAAGGCTGTCGCCGTCCCCGATCAGAGAGCCGATCAGCTCAGCAATATACTTTTTCCCACTGACGTTGGTCTGCTTGCGTACGATGTACGGCAGCTCCGACGTCATGCTGTCGTTGCGAACGGCACCGCCGTAGGTCTTCTTGGCGTATCCGTCTGCCTCCAGCCTTTCCAGATCGCGGCGAATGGTCTCCTCCGTGACCTGATAATGCTCGGCAAGCTCGCTGACGACGACCCTGCCGTCCATCATCAGCTGCTGCAGGATCTCGTTTCTTCTTTCGATCGGCAGCATAGGCTTACAGGATCGATGCCCAAAGGCTCTTGTCGGGATTTGGAATGACCGAGCTGTCCACCAGCATACCGTCGCGCGCGATCCGCGCGCCTGCGGTCTCGATCGCCGCCGTAACGGCCGCCACGTCACCCGTCAGAAGCAGATAGGACTTTCCGCCCATGCCGCGTGCGATGCGAAGCTCAAGCAGGGAGACGTCGCTGGTCTTTGCCGCGGTATCTGCCGCCACGATGATGGCCGGCGTGGAGAAGGTCTCCAGAATGCCAAGCGCTCTTGCATTTTCCACGGGAGCGCCTCCGTAGATCGCGGGGAAAATATCCTCGTGCGGATTGCCCAGCACGAAGGAGTCGGTCAGCTTTTCGCCAAAGCGGACCTTTGCGGCGTCGATCGCCGCACGGATCGCGGAAAGCTCTCCGGCGATCAGGGTGATGTACTTTCCGGGACAGACCACCGAGGACTGCAAAACCTCAACGCTTGCGGTCTTGATCATCAGATCTGCCGCGGTAATGCCCGTGGAGACCGTTTGATATTCGACCATGCCGATTGCTTTATTCTTCATTCTGCAACGTCATCCTTTCTTTCTTCAAGCGTTCGTGCGGATCACAACGTAGTGATCGGTCACCTTGGTGACTTTTCCGTCAAAGGGTGCGTGAACACCCGTTCCCAGCTTATCCTGTGCAAAGGTGCCAACGGCATCCCCTGCCCTTACCTCGTCGCCAACGGCCACCGCGGCAACGGCGGGAGCGCCAATGCTCTGCGCAAGCATGAGCTTGACCTCCTTTGTGCGAACGTGCCGATCGCTGATCGGAGCGTCCACGTCGTATTGGGAAAGTCCCAGCCGTCCCGTAAGACGGGTCAGGGGCACCATTCTGGCCTCTCGGGTCGAATCCACACCCGCCGAGGGGAGTCCCTTGGGGGCAGTAACGCCGTTCTTGAGCAGCTCGTCCTTGATCTCGGCAATGATGCGGCGAGGCGTGAGATCCTGTCCGCAGGCGTACATCTCGCAGATGCCGCAGGAGGAGCAGGAAAATGCGCCAAGCAGCGCACGGGGATCCGAGATCGCGCCGCTGGCTGCCGCGCGCATGATCTTGTGCGGCTCGATCGGCTGCCCGAGAAGATGTCTGGAGCAAAGATCGGTGCACATCCGGCACTGGCAGCAGGCCGCCATGGATCTCTTGATCTGAATGGAGATGGGTGCCAAACGCTTCTGCACCACGGGAGAATTCTTGGGCAGGACCAGCACGGCGTTCGAGGTCTTGGTCACGACGTCGTCGGGACGTGCAACCTGCCCCGTCATGGGGCCGCCTGCGATGATCACGGTATTCTCCTCGCTCTCTCCGCCTGCCAGGCGGATCAGCTCACGGTAGGTGATGCCGAGAGGAGCGCGGAAGGTCGCGGGGCTGTTGACCGCGCCCGCAACGGTGACGTATTTATGCGTGACGGGAGCGTTTTCCCTCCACGCGCGATAAGCGTTATACACGGTCTCCACGTTGTAGACGATGCATCCCACCGTGATGGGAAGCGCACCGGGAGCGACCACGCGTCCCGTCGTCTCGTAAATGGTGACCACCTCGTCTCCCGCGGGATAGATCTCGGGGAGAAGGCTGATCCGTGCCCTGGGGAAATGCCCAAGACGTGCATTGAGCGCCTCGATCGCCTCACGGTAGGCCGGCTTGATCGCAATGATCACGCGATCAGCCTCAAGCGTTGCGGCGATCTCCTCCAGCATCATCAGGATCTCCTCGGCGTGACGCGCCAGGAGCTGACGGTGCAGCTTGAGCAGGGGCTCGCATTCCGCACAGTTCAGGATCACGGTATCCGCAGCCATATTCAGTTTTGCATAGGACGGAAAGCCTGCTCCGCCGGCGCCAACGACGCCCGCGTTCCGCAAAAGCTCTGCTAATTTCTTCAGGTCCATGGATTACAGTCCGTTCCTTTCTGTGAGTCTTCCGCGAAAAAAGGACACGGAGTTAATTTTCGTCTACGATACCTACGATCGCGGCGTCGACCGGAGATCTCTCCAGATCGCAACCGATTCTGGCCGCCGAGCCACGGGCAACCAGCACGGTCTCGCCAATGCCTGCGCCCACGTTGTCGATGGCAACGAATTCTCTCTTTTCCTCCATATTCTCCAGAGGACGGATGATCAACAGCTTTTGTCCAACGAGTCTTTCGTTCTTTCTGGTGGCCACGATACTGCCAACAACTGTTCCAATGATCATTTTGGATGTATCCTTTCTTGATCCGAATTTTTGCAGACCGCAAAGCCGGGGTCTGCTCTGCCCTGCTCGGGCTCTGCGAAGCTTGCGCCGCGCGTCGGTCGTTCCCGGCACTCCGCGCAAGACTCGCAGCCTTTCCTCCCCCGGGAGGGAGCGACTCGCAGAAGGGCGAGCCGCTCTCCCGTCCACGGGCGAGCGTTTGAAGATCTTACTTCAGCGTGGGAAGAATCTTCTCAACGTCGGTGTGGGGTCTGGGAATGACGTGCGTTGCGATGATCTCGCCAAGGCCGGAAGCGGTTGCAGCACCTGCCTCAACAGCTGCCTTAACTGCACCAACGTCGCCGCGGACCATAACGGATACGAGACCGGAACCGATCTTCTCCGTGCCAACCAGCTCAACGTTTGCTGCCTTGAGCATTGCGTCTGCTGCCTCGATTGCAGCGACGAGACCGCGAGTCTCGATCAAACCTAATGCCTGTTGTACCATGTTTCCATTCTCCTTTGTAAGTTTTTCTGTTTTAATCATACCCGTTCCGGACGCTTGCGCCGCAACGGTTTTGGTTACCCTTTTGGTTGCCATATCGGCCTCCTTAGATGCTGCGTAAGCCGTAGCTTACGCCTTGTCTGCCTTCTTGAGCAGACGGGATGCGCTGAGCTTCACCAAGCGAATGGTTTCGTCATGCGGATTGGGAATCACGTTGGACGCCATGATCGGCGCCTTTGCACTGCGCTTGGCGCAGGCAATCGCCTCGGTGACGTCGGAGACCGAGCCGGTAACGATGACCGTTACCATGCGCCCTCCGAGCTTGCGTTCCCATGTGACAAACTCCACTCCGGAAGCCTTACACATGACGTCGAGGGCATCGACCGCGGCTACCACGCCCGAAACCTCGATAAATCCGAGTGCTTTCATAACCGTTTAACCTGTTGTTTCTCCAAAAATGGGATTTAGTTGAGCTTGGGGAGAATCTGCTCAACGTCGCTGTGGGGTCTGGGGATGACGTGCGTTGCGATGACCTCGCCGAGTCTGCAAGCGGTTGCGGTGCCTGCCTCAACAGCTGCCTTAACTGCACCAACGTCGCCGCGAACCATAACGGATACCAGGCCGGAACCGATCTTCTCCGTTCCGATCAGAGTTACCTCTGCTGCCTTTACCATTGCGTCTGCTGCCTCGATTGCTGCGGTCAGACCTCTCGTCTCGATCATTCCAAGAGCTTCCTGTGCCATTGTTTTATACCTCCAAATAAAATAATAACAAAATAATTATGCTTTTGCGGAGCCTCTCCGCGGGGGATCATTTCTTATCGAATGCGTTCAGCTTGAGCATCTTCTCCGAGCCATCGTCCATGGCCGCGATGATATGCTTGGTGACCACACCCGAGATCTCGTTGACCGCGATCTCTGCCGCGGCAACGGCTGCCGTTACGTTCTCCACGCTTCCGCGGAACTTGACCAGAACCTGGAGCGGAACGGGAAGTCCGTCCGGGTTGGCCGGCTTATTCTTGTCGAAGGGCTCGACGGTAACGTTTGCTGCCTTGCAGCCCGCATCACAGGCCGCGAATGCCGCAACCAGACCGTAGACCTCGATCATTCCGACTGCGTTTGCCATAATCCGAAAATCCTTTCCCTACCCGATCACGGGATGATCGCGATCTTCAGACCGTCCTGACGCAGGTTGGTCTGCAGAGCCTCGTTGGCATCTGCCAGGTGGAACTTGTGGGTAATGAGCTTCTCCAGGGGAAGTCCGATCGCCTTTGCACGCTTGAGGAAATCAAAGGTGGTTGCATAGTCGCGCAGGGTGTAGACCCAAGAGCCGACCAGCGTGATCTCCTTGGCGCACAGGTCAAAGTGCGGATTGATGGTGGCGTCGCCGCCGTTGATGAAGAAGCCAAGCTCGCAAAGGCCGCCGCCGTTGCGAATGAACTTGTAAATGTTGGCGTGTGCCACGGGAGAACCGGTGCACTGGAAGGCAAAGTCGGCAAGATAACCGCCAAAGGACGCCTCAACCGCACCTGCCAGAGCCTCAATGCCCTTGTGCTGGGTGAAGTTGACGGTTGCCGTAGCACCCATCTGCTTGGCGAAATCCAATCTCTGCTCGTTGCCGTCCACGGCGGTGATGTTCTCAATGCCCATCGTGCGAAGCACGGCGATGCAGAGCAGACCGATCGGTCCGCAGCCCTGCACGACGACTCTGGAGTTGAAGCGCAGGATGTTGGTGGTCTTGGCTCTCTCCACGGCGTGGATCAGGACCGCTGCCGGCTCGATGAGGATTCTCGAATCGAGATCCAGGTGGCTGACGTTGAAGATGGTCGAGCCCTTGCGGACCACGATATAATCAGCGTACCAGCCGTTGAGGTGCGTATCGTCGTCGGGAAGAAGGCCGTAAACGTCTGCTCCTCCAACGTTCTGCTTGTTCAGGTCGAACATGGTAATATCGGGATTGTCCTTGAAGATCATGCAGGTGACGACCTTGTCGCCAACGCCAAGAGGCTTGCCTGCGCTGTCCTTCTTCACGTTCTTACCGATCTTCACGATCTCACCCGTACCCTCGTGACCGAGGACGACCGGGATCAGACCGAAGGGATCACGCTTGAACTCGTGTGCGTCGGTTCCGCAAACGCCGCAGCCCTCCATCTTCACCAGAACGTCGTCGTCGCCGATCTCGGGAATGGGATATTCCTGGATCTCAAAATGCTCCTTTGCGGTCAGCATAGCGACGCGGGAGGTCTTGGGAATGGACGGTCCCGATGCGGCCACCGTTGCATTTCCCTGCATTCCTGCAAGCACCTGCTTGACGATGGCTTCGATCTTTTGCTGTTCAGTCATAACTGTATTCCTTTCTCACGGCGCAATACTCTTTTTAAGAGAAGTACTCGCCGAAAACCTTTTTTCCGTAGGCCGAAAGTGCCGTATCCTGCTCCTCCGTCCCACCGCTTACCCCGAGGGCACCGAGAATTCTTCCTCTCAGCTCCAGGGTGTCTCCGCCGCCGAAAATGACGATCCTGCCGCCGTTGGTATGCTGGATCCCGTAGAGCGAGCCCCCGGGAGCGGCCAGCGCCGACAGCTTTTTGGTGGACATCTTCAGCGCAACGGACGTATAAGCCTTGTTGATCGCAATATCGCGGCTGGCGATGTAGGAATCGTCCATGCACTCGCAGAGCTTGAGGTTGCCCCCCTCGTCTGCAATAGCGACCACCGCGCGCACACCCATCTCGCGTGCCTTCTCCTCTACCCTTGCGGCCAGGAGCTTGGCATCCTCAAGTGAGATGCGCTCGATCGGCTTCTTTTGCGTAGGGGTCGGGGCGGATTGCTCCTGCTCGCGAAGCTCGCGGACGGCATCCTTGACCAACCGTTCTACGTCGATACTCATGCGTCAGTGCTTGCTTTACTTGCCCAGAGAAGCAAGAACCTTCTTGGTGATCTCGGCGATCAGATCGGCATCCGAGCAGCCGCCCGTAGCGACGTCGCCCTTGAACTCACCGGTGTGAATTCCGCAGGTGTGGCAGCTGGGCTTGCCGGCCTTGGCGTTGGGGCAGATGTCAGCGGGATGCTTGCCCTTCAGACCAAACTGACGGCGGATCTCGTACAGTCTCTGTACCTGTGCGTTAGAAAGCTGCTGAGGACCGCCAAGGACCTTTGCCTGGTAAAGCAGCTGTGCGTAGAACTCAACCGACTCCATCTTGTGGTAAGCGTTGAGCAGGCTATCCGAGAAGGAGAGCGCACCGTGGTTTGCCAGAAGGACGGCGTCAAAATGCTGCAGGTACTTGGAAACGGCATCCGGGATCTCCTCGGTGGAGGGAGTGCCGTACTCGGCGATCGGAACGCAGCCCAGTGCGATAACTGCCTCGGGCATGATCGGCTCGGTGAGCGGAATGCCGGCAATAGCAAAGCTGGTTGCATAGAGAGGATGCGCGTGAACGACGCTCTTGACGTCGGGTCTCTCCTTGTAGACTCTCATGTGCATCTTGATTTCGGAGGAAGGTCTGAAGCCCGGGTTTGCCTGGATCACCTTTCCCTCAGCGTCAACCTTACAGATGTACTCGGGGGTCATGAAGCCCTTGGATACACCGGTAGGCGTGCAAAGGAACTCACGATCGTTGAGCTTGACGGAGATGTTGCCGTCATTGGAGGCGACCATTCCCTTGTTGTAGATCCGCTTTCCGATCTCACAAATTTGTTTTTTGATTTCGTACTCAGACATTTTCTTTATCTCCTTTTCAGAATTACAAAGTGAAACTATATAGGGATAGCTTTTTACGCCATCATTATATCATTTTTGTTGGATTTTGTCAAGCGTTTTTTGGAATTTTGTGGTTTCTTTTTTCTTAAAATTTTGTTTTTTGTGGTTTTTGAGGACTTTTGACACAAAAATGTGGGTTTGAAGGCTTTTTTGACAGGCGTTCATTGCAAATAGTCCAAAAGCTCGGCGATTCCGTCGTTGGAATAGCTCGAGGTGTGGAAGATCCGCTCGCAGCCGCAAAGCTCCAGACGCATCTCGGCCAGGTCCGGACGGGCGTTCGGCTCGTCGCATTTGGTGACGATCCCGATGACCGGTCGGTTGGCGATGGGGGCGCAGGCGGGAGGAAAAACGCAAAAATCGTCGGTGGCTGAAAGCACGAGCCCAACGACGTCGGCCTCGTAGGAATAGACGGCCAGAGCGCCACCGAGATCGTTTGCCTCGGTGTACTCGCCCGGCGTATCCATAAAAATCTCGCCGTAGTCGATATACTGCGTCTTGCGGTATTCGATCTTCTCGCCCTTGAGCACCTCGATCAGCGTGGTCTTTCCGCTCCCGTGCTGACCCATGAAGATAATTCGCTTCATCTTGCCGTCATCAGGTCTTGGTGATCTCGCAAACGTTGAAGCCGAGCTTCTCCTTGGCATAGGAGGTAACCGCGTCGAGCGCAGCCTCTACCTCGGAGACGCTTCCGACCACGATGAGCGTGCCCGAAAAGCGGTCCACGAATCCGACCTCGGCACCTGCGGCCTTCAGAGAAAGATCCGCGGCGATGATGGCGTATTCGCTCGGCGACATGGTCACGATACCGATGGCGGACTTGTGCGAATAATCGACCGTGGGATCAAGCCCCAGCTTGCGGTAAAGCGTAGTATCCGGATTGGCGATAATGTGCGCCAGCGTGATCTGCTTGCCGGGAACAAGCTCCTGGATGATCCTCTGCTTGTTTTCGTAAATATCGTTCAAGGCTTCACTTCCCTTCCGATTTTATATGGCGGTCAACCGCCGAGAATGGCGCGCAGGCCCTCTCGCTCCGCCACGAGGCGAAGCTCCTCCATCTTTTCCTTGGTCGGAGGCGGGACGTCGCCCATGGTGTATTCCCGTCCAAGGCCGATATACTTATCGTAGCCAAGACGGTGATAGGGCAAAAGGTGGATCTCCTCAACTCCCGGAAGTGACGCGGCAAAGCGTGCGATGCTGCGGATCTCCTCGGGCGTATCGTTGAAGGTGGGAATGGTGGGCACGCGAATGATCAGACGGCATCCGCTCTCGGCGATCCTTCTGGCATTGTCGAGGATCAGCTCGTTGCGCATGGTGGTAAAGCGCTCGTGCTTTTCGGAGTCGGTGTGCTTAATATCCATCAGCACCGTGTCCAGATAAGGAAGATGCGGAGCGATCATGCTCTCAAAGGGGAGGCAGGCCGTGGTCTCCACCGCCGTGTTGATGCCCTGCGCCTTGGCCTCCTTAAGAAGGGCGTTGGCAAATTCGGTCTGGCAAAGCGCCTCGCCGCCCGACAGAGTCATTCCTCCGCCGCTTCTGCGGTAATAAGGCATATCCTGCATCACCTTTTGCATGACCTCGCCGACCGTGGTATCGTAGCCGACTACTTTATTCTTTTTTTCGGTCTTGAGCTCCTGAATGCGGTAGCTCTGAGACTCGGGGTTGCAGCACCAGCGGCATCTCAGGATACAGCCCTTGAGAAAGACCACCGTGCGAATACCCGGTCCGTCGTGCGTGGAGAATTTCTGGATATCAAAGATCCTTCCCACGACGCGATTGTTTTCCATAAAGCATCGACCTTTCTCCTTGCCGAGCCTGCGTTATGATCAGAACGCCGTTTGCTCGGTTCGGTTGATAATATCGTCCTGCAGGGACTTGGAAAGCGTGGTAAAGAGCGCGCTGTATCCCGCAACGCGCACCACGAGGCTGCGGTACTTATCGGGATTCTTCTGCGCATCGCGCAGGGTCTCGCGGCTGACCACGTTGAACTGCATATGGCTTCCCTTCTTTTCAAAGTAGGTCTGCACCAATGCCACGAAGTTCTCAAGGCCCGCGTCGCCCGCAAGCGCGCTGGGGTGGAACTTCATATTAAAGAGCGTTCCGTTGGAGGCAATTCCGTGATCCAGAACGGATACCGAGTTTGCCGCCGAGGTAGGACCGTTGACGTCGCGTCCCGCGCTGGGAGAAACGCCGTCGGCCACGGGGGTTCCGGCATAGCGGCCGTCAGGGGTTGCGCCCGTCTGTGCGCCGAGCGGAACGTTTGCCGACACGGGATAGAGTCCCGCCTGGAACTGTCCGCCGCGCGGATTGCGGTATTGCAGAAGGGGCTTGGTATAGGTGTAGGCCGCCTCTCTTGCCAGGGCGTCCACCTCGTGAAGATCGTTGCCAAACTTGGGCAGATCAAGGATCATCTCGCGGATCTCATCGTAGCGCGAATCGGCCCGGCGATCCTTGACCGTGCGGTAGATCTCCTCCACCACGCCGGCATCCACGGGAAGGCCGTTCTTGGAAAGCTCCAGCGCGATGCGGCGGGTCAGCTCCTCGGCGTCCGCGCCGTCGCTCTTGCCAAAGTTGTTGGCCATGGCCTCCTTGAGCTGGCAAAGCGTGAGCTTCTTCTGCTCGTAGACCAGCGTGCGGATCGCGTAAAGCGCGTCGGCTACGTTGGCAATGCCGAAGCCCTGCGGACCGGTGAAGTTATATACCGCACCGCCCTGCTCGGGGGTCTTGCCGCGGCGGATGCAATCCTCCACCATGGAGGAAAGATAAGGCAGCGGGCAACGGATGGCGTGCGCCTCGTCGATAGCGTTATCGGCGTTGACGAGCAGCGAGATCATGTAATTCATCTGCGCCTTGTAGGCGTCAAGGAAAAGCTCGAAGGTGCGAAGCTCGGGAAGCTCGCCCGTGCGAAGACCGACCTGCTCACCCTCCAGCACGCCGTTGGAGAAGACCATCTCCATGGGCTTGAGCATATTGAAGAAGGCGGCGTCGTGCCAGCCCCAGGTCTTGCCTGCCTTTTGCGGCTCCACGCATCCGATGATGTTATAGTCGCGGGCATCCTCAAGCGTCAGTCCGCGGGACATGAGCGAGGGAATGATGACCTCGTCGTTGTAGTAGGCGGGAAGGCCAACGCCCGTCCGCGTAAGCTCTGCCGCGCGGATCAGAAATTCATGCGGCGTGCAGTTCCACACGCGCACCGAGAAGGAGGGCGCGGGAAGCAGGACGTGCATGGTGGCATCGATGCACATGAAGGAGAGATCGTTGGTCGCATCCTCGCCGTGGATATCCTGACCGCCTGCGATCAGGTTCTGGAAAAGCGAATATCCGGCAAAGCCCTCGGCAGAGGCCGCATCGCGGCACTTGTTCAGATCGTTGAACTTGACCCAGATGCAATCCATCAGCTCCTGCGCAAAGTCGCGCGTGATGACACCGCGGTCAATGTCTGCCTTGTAATAGGGATACATGTACTGGTCAAAGCGTCCGGGCGAGATGGAATGTCCGCTCGACTCGATCTGCAGAAGCATCTGGACGAACCAGAAGCTCTGGCAGGCCTCCCAGAAGCTCGTAGCACCCTGCTCGGGAACGCGTGCGCAGTTCTCGGCGATCTGCAAAAGCTCCCGGCGGCGCGCAGGATCCTTTTCGCCGTCCGCCATTTGGCGAGCCAGCTCGGAATAGCGGCGCGCGTAGGTGATCACGGCCTCGCAGCTCATGATGATGCCGTCAAGAAGCGCCGCCTTGGAGCAGTAGTCTGCGTCTCCAAAGCTCATGCGGCTCTTCTCTGCTCTGGCCTCCTCAAGGATTCCGCGGTAGCCGATGGCAAGGACCTTATCGTACTGCACGGTCACGTGACCGACACCGTTGTAGAAGTAGTTACCCGGCGTAAAGACGTTATGCTCCATCGCCTTGAGGGTCTCGGGCGCCATCAGCGAGGTTGCCAGCTCGCTCGTGGTCTTGCCCTTCCAGTATTGATACACCGTGCGGAGGGTCTTCTTGGTCTGCTCCGAGATGTGGAAGGGGTCGGCCGAGCGGGTCTCCACGGTATCGAACTCATCCTCAAGCCAAGAGAAGGAGAACTCGGGAAAGACCTGGCAGCTGCGGGGAGCAACGGTGGCTGATCCCACGATCAGCTCGTCGGGACGGATCGTGACCGGAATATTCTCCAGAATATTCTTGAACGCCTTGGCGCGTCGGGTAACGATCGGCTCTCCCTCGGTGGCCATATAGCTTTGCGTCAACAGGAGGGCGCGGTCTGCCTCGATCTGAGGCATTTGACGAAACAGCTCTTCCTTGAGCCGCTCGATTCGCGCACTTTTGGCGCACTTTGCACTGTTGTAAGATGCCACGGTTATCACATCCTTTTTGAATTTGCCGCAGACCTCTGCAGCATCTGCTTTGATTATACAACATCTCCTTCAATTTGTCAATAGAAACCACAAACTTTTTTGGGATTATTTCAATGTTTTTCGCAAAGAAATGTTGTTTTGTGTGGTTTTTGACGCAAAACCAGACGAATTTGTTGTTTTTTTGGCATCGGCGACAAAAAAAGGACGCCTGCCGTTTTTGGCGGCAGACATCCGTGTTTTTTATTCGGCTCGGAGGGCCTCGTTGACCCGTCGGATCAGCTCGAGAGATTCCTCTGCAGAGCGCAAGGACACGTTGCAGACCGAGGCAAGCTCGTCCGAGCGATCCCCCACGCAGATCGAAATGACCGCATTGTGCATCATGGCCACGTCGTTTCCGCTATCCCCCACGCAGGCCGTCTGCAGACGAGTCACGGGCAGGCGCATCTGGAGATCGGAAAGCGCCGTTCCCTTGTTGGCAAAGCGGCTGACGTACTGCGCCATCGCCTCACGGCCGCCATCCCAATGCATGCGGATCCCAACGGGAAGCGCGGGCGCCTCGGCACCGCCAAAGGAGGTGACCTTAAAGATCGGCTCGCGGATCAGATGCAGATTGGTGATCGGCTTTGCCGCAAAATGCGAAAGCACCGCCTCGGGCACGCGCCCCACGGCGTAATTGGCAAACGCGCCGTGCAGGACGCAACCGACAAAGGAGTGCTCCTGCTTCAACAAACGCTCAAGCTCGGGAAACGGGATCTGTCTGGCGTAGAGAATACGGCCGCGGAAGACGGTATACGCACCGTCACAGCAAATAAAATACGCCGCATCCTGCAATTCGGGAAGGAAGGAGAGCAGCTCGCCGTAGGTTCTTCCCGAGGAGATCGCAAAAAGAACGCCCTCCTCCATGGCGGACGAAACGGCGCTCCTCCACGCGGCAGAGACGGCCTTCTGTCCATAGGGCAAAACGGTTCCGTCAAAATCCGAAACGATCAGCTTGATCACAGCGGCCATCCTTTCTGCAGAGCATTGGGCCATCGCCCTCTCCCGCGCGTTCATTGCCTTTATTATATCGGCGCTCCCGGGCAGTGTCAAGCAAGGGGTTTTGGAATTTACAATTTATTCACACTTCAAGAAGGTCTCCCGCGATCCTCCCTCTTCCCCTCCGCCGAGGGCCCGGCGATCCATTTTTCGAGAAACTCCCCTCCGTGGGAAGGATTGCGAAAGAGGAGCAGTCCGTCGCCTTGCGGAAAGAAGCCGTCCGGGTGAAAGGGGAGCATCCTTTTCTGCATCCAGGGGGCAAGACGGGCAAGTGCCTGCCCCATGGGAAGGATCAGCTCCTCCTCCGCATCCCAGATCTGCACCGTTCGGTGCAGCCCCGCGCGCCGCGAAAGGCTTTCGCCGTACAGCTCGGATTCGCAAAGCAGGGCCACGAGCCGCCCCTCCTCCCACGGGATCCGCATGCGCAAGCGATAAAGCCCCGCACGAAAGCCGGAGCGCTCGCGCAGAGTGCCAAGCTCCGCATAGGCACGGCGCAATCGCTCCCCCTCGATCTCCTCCGCCCAGTGCATACAGGTCTCGCCAAGTGCGAGATAGAAGTCCCGCATCCTCCCCTCCTTCACCGGCAGAAGAAGCTCTGCCTCGGCACGCAACAGGACCTGATAGCCTTCCCTTACCGTCAGTCGAAGCGTTTTTGACGCGGTCTGCATCCCCTCACCCCCCTTTTTACCTTTCTATTCGTGGGTAAATGGAAATATACGTTGTCCGCAGGAAAGAAAAGGCGCTCTCCCGATACCGCCGTACCGGAAGAGCGCTTGCGTTATGCCACGTCCTTGAGATATTGAATGTTGGTCACGATCCCGTCGCGAAGCAGGAAGGTGAGCGTCATGCCCTCGCCCGCATATTGCAGGCTTCCCTCGCTCTCGCGGGTGGGCGTGCCGTAGGCCTCCTTCACGGCCTCGGCGGTGTCCCCGATAGCGATATCCCTTTGGGTACGGCATCCGTCGTCGATCAGATAGACCGCGCGGATATAGTCCTTGCCGTCCTTGGTGTAGGTCTGGATCTCAAAGCTTCCGTAGCCGTAGATCTTATCCAGACCCTCAAAGGCGCAGGAGGGGGATTCATCATAGCTGCTCCACGCGCCAAGCGCCGAAAGCACGGGCTCTGCGGGATCGTCCACGGCGATGCGAACGCCCTCGACCGCTGCGGCATAGGTCTTTTTGTCTGTCACGGGGTCAACGCAGGCACAAAGAGAGAGTGCCAGGAGGACGGATAACAAAAGGCAAACTGTTTTTTTCACGGTGTATTTCCCTTCTCTTTTTCTTGCTTATAGGCGTCGAGCTTCTCCGCCCAGACGGCCGAGATCTCCGCATCGTCTCGGTGCCCCGCAAGGCCAAGCTCGCGGCAAAGGATCTCGCCAAAATAGGAGGTCAGCTTTTCCGCACCGTATACGTTCAGGTGCGCGCCGCCGTCGTAGGTGTCGGTGCTCCAGTCAAGACCGATCTCTCCGTCCAGACCGATAAAGTTGTAATAGGAAAGCCCATGCCCGTCGGCGTAATCCGCGATCTGCGCATCCCATTCGTCGTACCAATAATAGCGCCAGTTGTTGGTGGGCGCCTTGATGAGGATCAGGGCAACGCCATTCTCCTCGCAGAGCAGGCGCATCTGCTCCAGATAGAACATCGCCGTTGCGGGAAGCGTGTAGTCCGCCAGCGGAACGCCCTCGCGGTCCGAGGTCTTGGGCAGGATCCCCGTTTGCATCAGATAGCCGTTGTGGGAGACCGTGTCCCGATGGAGCAGGTATTGCCAATCCTCCGCGGAGAGCTCGTCCCAGCGGCTGTGAAAGCGCAGGAGCGGAAGCAGATAGGAGAGCAGGCTCTCCCCCTCGGTCATGGAGGCGCGGATCGCCGAAAGCTTTTCCCGCGACATGCGCATACCGTCCAGCGTCATGCGGTTGTAGGCCTCGTTCTGCGGCGTGCCGTATTTCAGGGCGTAGACGTTAAAGACCACCGCCTTTGGCGTTTCCCTTTTGAGCATCTCCTCAAGCAGATGGTAGGACTGCCAGGGGAGCTGCTGGGCGCTTCCGCGGATATAGGAGGTGACGCCGTATTCCTCCCAAAGCGTGGGAGGTGTAAAGCATTCGTAGACCTCGCAATCCCCCACGAAGAGCACGTCGTGCGCCGTCGTTTCGCGGTAGTATTCCCCGATCAGCGCGCCCTCCTGCTTGTCGGCCATGTACTTCGGCATGAGCAGAAGCTGCAAAAAGCCAAGCAAAAGGACCGTAGCGAGGAGCAAGGCCGCGCAACAAAGAATCTTCTTTTTCATAATTTCCCTTTCCGGGTGTCAGAATTGGTTGTAGATGAATTGCGACGCATCGTAGCCGATGCCGTACGCGCCGAAGAGCAGGATCACGACGGCCAAAAGGCAAAGTGCGGCGCAAAGCAGGATCGGCCGCTCGGCAAGCCACTCGCGCACGGGGCGCTTCTTGCCAAGATGCGAGGCCAATGCCAAAAGGAGAATACCGCAAAGCAGCACGCACCAGTCGGACAGAGCAAGCCCGAAGGAGGTCAGCCCTCCGCAAAAAAGCTCGCCGACATTCCAATCGGTCAGCATGCTCCACCACATCCGGAAGGTAGTGGGCACGTTGCGGTAGCAATCCAGACTTCGGATCAGGCCCATGAGCAAAAAGGTGCGCAGAGCCTGCCACGCTCCCCACGCGCGGCTTGCCGTAAGGCGTGGAAAACGATGGTTGAAGCGATCGTAAAGAGGCTGCAGCTCCTGCGAGACCAGGATCACCAGGCAGTTCAGCAATCCCCAGACGATAAAATTCCAGCCCGCTCCGTGCCAAAGCCCCGTGAGGAACCAGGTCGCGACCGTAGCAAAATAGACCGGCAGACGCTTGCCCACGGCCGTGCCGAGTTTTTCACGCGACCACTTGGAAAAGCGTTGCATACTCCTCGTGACCGAGAGCGGATAGAAGACGTAATCGGTAAACCACGTGCCCATGGTGATGTGCCAGCGGCGCCAGTATTCCTTCGTGGATCGGGAGGAAAACGGGCGATCGAAGTTCTCCGCCAGGCGGATCCCCAGCATCTCGGAAAGACCGATCGTAATATCGATCCCTCCCGTAAAATCGCCGTAGATCTGCGCCGAATACAACAGGATCAGCAAAAAGACGTAAATTCCCGTAAAGCCGCCGTCTTTGTTCTCCACAAGCGCCTTGACCGCGATCATCGCGGTATCGGCTACGACCAGCTTTTTGAAGTAGCCCCACGCCACGCTCCCAAGACCCGATCGAAAGCGGAAGCCGTCAAAACGATGCTCCGAAAAGAGCTGCGGAGCAAGGTCGCCAAAGCGGCTGATCGGTCCTTGGATCAGCTGGGGAAAATAGGAGACGAAGAGCGCAAGCCTTAAGGGGTTCTTCTCTGCCCTTGCCGTCTTGCGGTACACGTCGATGAGGTATCCCATGGATTGGAAGGTGTAAAAGGAAATGCCAAGCGGCAAAAGCAGCGTGGGAATGCGCAGAGGCGCCGCCCCGAAGGCCTGTCCGATCGAGGAAACGCCCGAGAGGACGAAGGAGGTGTACTTGACCACCGCCAGAACGCCAAAGCCCAAAAGAAGCCCCGCGACGAGAAGGCGAAAGCGCTTCTTCTTTTCGGCGGCGCGGAATTCCTTGCGCTCCGCCTTACTCAGCGTCTCCCGATTCTCTTCGACGAAGGCATCCTCCGCATCCGCGCGCTTCTGCAGAAGAGCGCCGCAAAGATAGGTCACCGCCGTGGTAAAGAGGATAAAGAGCAGATACTCTGCCCCGGCAAAGAAATAGAACACGTAGCTCGCGCCGAGAAGCAGGATCCACTGCCAACGCTTGGGGAGCGTGTAGTACAGAAGGAGCGTCAGAACGGCAAAAAGGAGAAAGGAAGCGGACGTAAAGCTCATGATCCCGCCGCTCTCATTCCTCGTCGAGGCGCTCGATCAGAGCCAGGATCGCGTCGGCCGAGGCAAAATTCTCGGGAATGATCTCCTCTGCGGGAATGCTGACGTCAAAGGTGCAGTTGATCTCAGTGATCAGCGTTACGATGTCAAGCGAGTCAAGAATGCCGTCCCCGATCAGATCCTCCTCAAGGGCAAAATCCACGTCGGGATGCAGCTGCTTCAATATTTCCAAAAGCTGTTCCATGGTCCTATCCTCCAAAACGGGAAAGAGTGTTTGTCTATCTAATATTATACAGTCTAAACTTTTTTCTGTCAATGCCGATTTTGATTTTTCCGCAGAAAAAGCGACACGATCCGCCCTTTTATCAAAAAGATGGGACCGTGCCGATGGGCACGGTCCCAAAAGTCTTATCTTCTCTTCTCTGCCACCTCAAGCAGGGCGTCGGCGAGGAACTCGTCCACGCTCTTGGTGACCGTTTCTGCCGCGCGGTTGCGGACGGCGACGGTTCCCGTCTCCATCTCCTTGCCGCCGATGACCAGCATATAGGGCACCTTCTGCATCTGGGTTGCACGGATCTTGTAGCCGATGGTGTTGGAGGAATCGTCCAGCTCTGCACGCAGGCCTGCGGCAGAAAGACGCTCCGTAACGCTCTTGGCATACTCGATATGCTCGTCGCCGATGGGCAGAACGCGAACCTGCTCGGGAGCAAGCCAGAGCGGGAATGCGCCGGCATACTTCTCGATCAGGAGCGCAAGCGTGCGCTCGTAGCAGCCCATGGACGTGCGGTGAATGATATAAGGCGTGACGAGCTGGTTGCCCGAATCCACGTACTCCATGCCAAACTTCTTGGCCAGCAGCATGTCGATCTGAATGGTGATCAGCGTGTCCTCCTTGCCAAAGACGTTCTTGATCTGAATGTCAAGCTTCGGTCCGTAGAAGGCCGCCTCGTCGATGCCGACGGTATAGTTGACGTTGTTCTCGTCCAAGAGGGTCTTCATGATGCCCTGCGCCTCCTCCCACTGCTCGGGAGTGCCCTCGTACTTGTCGGTTCTCTTGGGATCCCACTGGGAGAAGCGGAAGGAGCAATCCTCCTTCAGGCCCAGCGTATCCAGCATATACATGGCCAGATCCAGGCAGCCCTTGAACTCCTCAGCCAGCTGCTCGGGACGGAGAATGAGGTGTCCCTCGGAGATGGTGAACTGACGCACGCGGATAAGGCCGTGCATCTCGCCCGAATCCTCGTTGCGGAAGAGCGTGGAGGTCTCGCCAAGACGCATGGGCAGGTCGCGGTAGGAACGCTTCTTATTGAGGAAGACCTGATACTGGAAGGGGCAGGTCATGGGACGGAGAGCAAAGCACTCCTTGGTCTCGTCGTGGGGGTCGCCCAGAATGAACATGCCGTCCAGATAGTGATCCCAGTGACCCGAGATCTTGTAAAGGTCACGCTTTGCCATCAAGGGGGTCTTGGTCAGGAGGTAGCCTCTCTTTTGCTCCTCATCCTCTACCCATCTCTGGAGCAGCTGAATGACGCGTGCGCCCTTGGGCAGCATAACGGGCAGACCCTGACCGATGGAATCCACGGTGGTGAAGAGCTCCAGCTCGCGTCCCAGCTTGTTGTGGTCGCGGCCGCGGGCTTCTTCGATTTTCGTCAGGTGGGCGTTCAGTGCGTCCTTGGTGGGGAACGCCGTACCGTAGATACGCTGGAGCATCTTGTTTTCGGATTTGCCTTC
>JAFNVK010000128.1 GCA_017379815.1 Clostridia bacterium | reverse complement strand
CGCTTTCGGGTCTTGAGTCCCGCACGGTACGCTTTGATGCGGTGATCGATCGCGATGAGATGAAGAAAGCGATCCTCGCATTTCTTGACTGATCCTTGAATAAAAAAACGTTGCCGAGTCTGATCGACCCGGCAACGCCCGAGGATAAACGAGGGTTGATCTACCTGCTCGTCAATGCTCCTTCGGCTTGAAGGTTGCGCAGAGCGTTTCGCTGCTGCTGTCGGCACTGCGAGGACCAACGGCGATCTCATTTGCAGTGCAATAGGTGTCGCAATCGTGATAGTAGCAATTCTGCACGTTGCACTTGATTCCCTTAATGTGCTTGCACGTATGGCAGCAGTTATCGTTTAGCTTCTTTTCTTCCATGATCTGTCTCCTTGCTTTATTGGGAGCAATCCCACAAATTTCGGAAAGGCGAGGCTTTCACAAAGCTTAGTATCTCCGCTTCCCCGCACATTATACGAAACGAAAGGAGCTTGAACAATGTCACTTTACGTCATGGCCGATCTGCATCTTTCCTCGGACGGAAGCAAATCCATGGCCGTCTTTGGCTCCCGATGGGTCGATTATATGGAAAAGATCCGCAAGAACTGGTGTGCGGTGATCAACGAGGAGGACACGGTGATCATTCCGGGCGATATTTCCTGGGCTCTTAAGCTTGAGGATACACTCGAGGATTTCCGCTTTTTGGATTCCCTGCCCGGTAAAAAGCTGATCGGCAAGGGAAACCACGATTTTTGGTGGTCCACCGTCTCCAAGATGACCGCGTTTCTCGAGCAAAACGGTCTCTCTTCCATTCGCTTCCTCTACAACAACGCCTATCGGCTGGAGGACTGCATCGTTTGCGGCACGCGCGGATGGTTTTTGGAGGAAAGCCAGCAAAACACGGTTGGCGAGGTGGATTATTCCCGCATCGTGGACAGAGAGGTCATTCGACTTCGCCTGAGCCTCGAGGAGGCAAAACGACTGCAGACTGAGGGAGGCGAAAAGCCCTTGCCGATCCTGGTCTTCTTGCATTTTCCGCCGGTTTGGAACAACTTCGTTTGCCGCGAGATTCTCGACGTTCTGCATGAGTTTCAGGTCAAATCCTGCTATTTCGGGCACATTCACGGCGCTTACTACGCTCCGCGCATGACCGAATTCGAGGGGATCGAGCTGATCCTGGTCTCTGCAGATTTCCTGCAATTCTCACCAATGCCGGTTTATCCCGACTGAAAAACGCCCTATTGCGTTTTCTTTCTTAATTATTTTAAGAAAACCTATTGACAAAATCTGAAAAAAATTATAAAATATACTTTGTATGTAATTATTTCACCATAAATTGGAGGACTGAAAAAAATGAGCTTAATCAAATCCGAACTGACCGATAAGAGTGTATATACTCTGGAATTCTCGGTTGATCAGGAAACCTTTAACAAGGCAATCTCCAACGCTTACCGCAAGCAGGTTGGAAAGATCGCCGTTCCCGGCTTCCGCAAGGGTAAGGCTCCTCGCTCCGTCATCGAAAAGATGTACGGCAAGGGCTTCTTCTATGAGGATGCGATCAACGAGGTTCTTCCCGATGCATTCGATGCAGCACTCGCAGAGTCCGGTCTTGCTATGGTCGGTCAGCCCGAGTTTGACATCGTCTCCATCGACGATAACGGCGTTGTGCTTTCCGCAAAGGTTGCCGTCAAGCCCGAGGCAAAGATCGAGGGCTACCTTGGCCTGACTGCCAAGAAGAAGGCTGTCCGCGTAACCAAGGACCAGATCGAGCAGGAGATCAACACCATCCGTGAGCGTAACGCGCGCGAGATCGAGGTCACCGATGCCGCATCCGAGATGGGCGATATCTGCACCATCGACTACGAGGGCTTTGTTGACGGCGTTCCCTTCGAGGGCGGCAAGGGCTCTGACTACCCCCTGAAGCTCGGCTCCGGCAACTTTATTCCCGGCTTTGAGGAGCAGGTTGCAGGACACAAGCTGGAGGAGGAGTTCGACGTTAACGTCACCTTCCCCACCGAGTATCACGCAAAGGAGCTTGCCGGCAAGGCAGCTGTCTTTAAGACCGTGATCCACAAGATCAAGCATATTGAGCTTCCCGAGCTTGACGACGATTTTGCCAAGGACGTTTCCGAATTTGATACGATGGATGAATACCGCGCCGACGTTAAGGCAAAAATCTCCAAGAGACTCAAGGAGGAGGCCGAGCATAAGTTCGAGGAGGAGATCCTGGATCAGCTCATCGAAAAGCTGGAGGCCGATATTCCCGAGCAGATGTACGTGGCTGAGACCGAGAACTTCGTTCGCGACTATGACAACCGTCTGCGCATGCAGGGCCTGGATCTGAAGACCTACTTCCAGTACACCGGCATGAACCTGGATTCCCTGCGCGAGCAGCTCCGCCCGCAGGCCGAGAAGCAGGTCAAGCTCAGACTGGCTCTGGAGACCATCGCAAAGCTGGAAGCGATCGAGGTGACCGAGGAGGACATCAACGCAGAGATCGAGTCGATCGCCAAGACCTACAGCATGGAGGTAGAGAAGGTTCGCGAGGTTATCCCCGTGGATTCCGTTGCTGAGGACATGAAGGTCAAGAAGGCTATGGATCTCGTCAAAGAAAAAGCGATTGCGAAGTAAAATTTACACATCTTTGAACCGGAAGTAGCAATTGCCATTTCCGGTTCCACTTTATTACGAAACGAGGTATGAAGCATGTTTGATCCCCGAAATACCGCAAGGGACGCCCTTGTCCCCATGGTCGTCGAGCAAACCAGCCGCGGCGAGCGCTCTTATGATATTTTCTCCCGTCTGCTCAACGATCGCATCGTTTTTCTCTCGGATGAGGTAAACGACGCCACCGCTTCCCTGGTCGTGGCCCAGATGCTTTTCCTGGAGGCACAGGATCCGGACAAGGACATCTCCTTCTATATCAACTCTCCCGGCGGCTCTGTCACGGCAGGCATGGCGATCTACGACACCATGCAGTTCATCAAGTGTGACGTCTCTACCATTTGCATTGGTATGGCAGCCAGCATGGGCGCGTTTCTGCTCTCCTCGGGTGCTAAGGGAAAGCGCTTTGCACTTCCGCACAGCGAGATCATGATCCACCAGCCTCTTGGCGGTGCTCGCGGCCAGGCAAGCGATATTCAGATCCAGGCCGAGCATATTCTGCGCACCAAGGCAACGCTGAACAAGATCCTCGCATCCAACACGGGAAAGGCCCTGGACGTGATCGAGCGTGACACCGACCGCGATAACTATATGACCGCCGAGGAAGCGCTGGCCTACGGACTTGTGGATAAGATTCTGGCAAAGCGCCCTTGATTTGGAAGAAAGGTACTCAAAGGCACATTCATGGCAAACAATTCTAACCAGAACGGCAAAAGTCTGCGCCACTGCTCCTTTTGCGGACGCAACGAGCATCAGGTCAATTTCCTGATCCCCTCGCCAACCAACGCCTATATCTGTGATTTTTGCGTTGAGGCCTGTAACGAGCTGATCCTGGAGACCGAGGAGCAGACCCGCAAAGGCAGTGAATCGCTCTCGCTCTCCGAGCTTCCCCGCCCCGCACAGATCAAGGCGTCTCTTGATCAGTACGTTATTGGGCAGGATGAGGCCAAGGTTGCACTCTCCGTTGCCGTTTACAATCACTATAAGCGCATTCTCTCTCAAAAGACCGAGGCACAGAAGGCTGCCAAGGGCAAAAAGAAGAAGGAAACAGACTCCACCCCCGACGAGGATGACGTTGAGCTGCAAAAGAGCAACGTGCTCCTGATCGGTCCGACCGGTGTGGGAAAGACCTATCTCGCCCAGACGCTGGCAAAGACGCTGAAGGTGCCCTTTGCGATCGCCGATGCAACCACACTCACCGAGGCGGGATACGTTGGCGAGGACGTGGAGAATATTCTTCTCCGCTTGATCCAAGCCGCGGACTATGACGTGGAGCTTGCCGAGCGCGGCATCATTTATATCGACGAGATCGACAAGATCTCGCGCAAGAGCGAGAACCGCTCCATTACCCGTGACGTATCGGGCGAGGGCGTTCAGCAGGCCCTGCTCAAGATCCTGGAGGGCACCGTGGCAAACGTTCCTCCCCAGGGCGGTCGCAAGCATCCCAACCAGGAGTTTATCCAGATCAATACCAAGAACATTCTCTTTATCTGCGGCGGCGCCTTCGACGGCCTTGACCGCATCATTGAGAAGCGCAAGGGCAACCAAGTGATCGGCTTTGGCGGCGAGATCAAGACCAAGACCGAGCGAAAGGATACCGGCATCTTCCGCGACGTCGTTCCTCACGATATCGTCAAGTTTGGCCTTATCCCCGAGCTGATCGGACGAATCCCCGTAATCGTTCCCCTTTCGGATCTGGACCGCACGGCTCTCGTGCGCATTCTGACCGAGCCCAAGAACTCCTTGGTGAAGCAGTATGAAAAGCTCTTCCGCATGGACGGCGTTAAGCTGACCATTCCCGAGGATGCCCTCGAGACGGTTGCCGAGATGGCGATCGAGCGCAATACCGGTGCACGCGGTCTGCGCTCCATTCTGGAAAGCGCCATGACCGAGATCATGTACGAGGTCCCCTCAAGAGCCGACGTTGCCGAGGTGCTGATCACGCCCGAATGCCTGCGCAAGGAAGGCAAATGCAAGTATATTCTTCTCCGCGACACCGTTTCTGCACAGGAGGATACTCCCGCGCTGACGGACGGAACTGCCGCAGGATAAGCAAAAGAAGCGACTCAGGTAAGGTGCTTGAGTCGCTTCTTTTTTATTCCTTTGTTTCAGGAACCGCAGCCGCACCGTCCACCCTTATCGTGAGGGGGAGGCGGCAGAGTGTGGGCGCAAAATTCGCCAACCGGAAAAGGCATCTCGCGGAAGATCTTGCAGGGATCGTCCTCCTCAACGGGACGGCACTCCTTTTCGGGAATGCAGTATTCGGAGGCGTTGATCAGAAGCTGTGTGGGACGAACGATGCGCACCACCGAGAAAATACCGAGAGATACGGTCAGATAACGGTGCCCGACGTTGGGGGTGTCATCAAAGAGAACAGGAGAGGAAAGCGAGGAGAGCACGCCGTCCGGCAGATCTCCCTCGCAGCAGCAACAGCAGCATTTGCAATCGCTGATACGCTCGGCAATACGGCATCCCAAAACCACGGGGTCAACCACCTCTACAACCGTCCTCTGATAGGTATACTTTATGCACTCGTTACATCTGCAGCATCTCGGAGATGGATTTTGATTTCCCCATTGCGATTGACCACCATGCGGCTGATTATTTTTCTGAGATCTCCGTTCGTTATATTCTCGAGTGCGAAAAAGGCTTCTATTTCTTCCGTGTAAAGATGAATCTGATCCCTGCTTACTTTTTCCGCATGATCCAAAACGCTTATTTGCTTTAGTTGCGCTCTTAACGCTTGGATCTCTTTATTGATATAAGAGCTCTTTTCCTTCAGCTCTCCCATGGCCATGACGTCGGCAGCATACATTTCTTGGTATTTTTCTTTTTTCGCCCGTAGTTGCTTGATCCTTCTTTGCAGGTCAACTTGACCAACGGCTTTTCGAGGCTTTTGTCTTCTCTTTTCCAATTCGGCGATTATCTTCTGAACAAACCGATCCTTGTCTTGGATCATAGAGGATAGATACCCGCGGATCTCTTCTAAAAGATCGCCTTCGGTTATCGTTACTCGGTTATCGCAGGCTTTGGCGCTAAACTGATCGTTGGTTTGGCATTTCCAATAATAGCGAGTGTTACGGTAAGTATAGTGCTT
>JAFNVK010000015.1 GCA_017379815.1 Clostridia bacterium | reverse complement strand
GCTTTTTTCTTTGCCGATTCGGCCTTCTTTTCGGCCTTTTGGCGCTTGGCCTCCTCGCGGCGAGCCTGCTCCTCACGGGTCTTTGCCTCGTCAAGGTCGGGGTAGCGAGCCTTCAGGAGCACCTGCACGCAGCTTTTTAGGTAGGCCGAGACCGAGGCCATGCCGAGCAGAAGGGTCAAAAAGTCGGCGTCGTCATTGGGATCGAGGTCGGCGCGCTCAAGGTAGGTCTCCATAAGGGGGAAGGCCTCCTGGCGCTCAAGCTCCTTAATGCCCAGATAGCGGCGGTAGACGTCCTCAAGGCCGCCGTTGCGGAAGGCGTCCGAGCCGTAGACGTTTTGCAGGATGCGCTTGATCTCGCCGATGGAGAGGGTGTTTTTGAGGTCGTAGACCAGGAGCATCTGGATGATATGCTCCTTGGAATATTTTTTGCCCTTGATGGGGGCGATCAATCCGTCCTTGGAGTAGTTGTTGATCATGGTTTTGGTCAGCTCGCGGTCGCGGTAGTGCGCGGAGCCTTCCATGCGCTTGTCGGTGACCAGGCTGATGATCTGATCCAGATACAGATCGATCGCGGGGATCTCCTCAGGTCGCAGGTCGGCATCCCGAACGGCCTCGCCGATCAAGTGTTCCATTTCGTGAAGCTTCATCATCCTTCTCCTCTATCCATACGGTTTTCGATTCCGCAAAGGGGAGCAAGGGCGGCGGCCATGCGACGGGGGAGAGCAGGCACGCGTTTTGCTTTACCGCGGAATCGGTTTTGAAAAACCTTTTTCTCAATTATACTCGATTTTGAGCGAAAAATCAAGACGTCGGGCAAACTTTTCGCAAAAAGCTTCCGTGTTGCCCGAGGGTCTGCGTTCACCGGACGGAAACGAACCCCCCCGGCCGTTTTCTTTTTGCCAAGCTTTTTCTTTCGGTCCTACATGGGCAAAAGAAAAAGCGGAGGTAATGAGGCTTGCTTTTTGTGCGGTGGATGAGGAGTCGCCACCGTTCGCAAACAATCCGTAGGGCGAGGCTTCGAAGAAGTCTATAAGCGATCGGGGCAGAGACCAAAGTCTCCGCCGCACAAACGGCGAGCGAAAACTCCCCTTTGCGGCATAGAAAAAGGAAGTGCTATGTTCGCACTTCCTTCCGAGGGTAGCAATCCTTTTTGTTGGGGAGTTTTGGGGGAGCTCGAGGGGACTTTTCCAAAAGTCCCCTCGAATAAATCGTCCCCTAACCTCGCGTCCCCACAAAAAATGGTTTTGGGTCTTGCTATTTTGAAGGATCTGTGCTATACTAAAAGGTAGAATTACGGCAGAGCATTCTGCCGAGGAAAGGATGTGCCCCGATGAAGCTGATCCACTGTGCCGACCTGCATCTGGATTCCCCCATGGAGTCGAATCTCCCTCCCGAAAAGGCGCGCGAGCGCAAGAACGAGATCCTCTCCACCTTTTCAAAGCTCGTCCGTCTGGCCGAGGAGGGGGGCGTTGAGGCGATCCTCATCGCGGGTGACCTCTTTGACCGCGACCGCGTATCCAAAAAGACGAGGCAATACGTCCTGGATCTGATGCGCATGCACCCCGCGATCCGCTTCTTCTACCTTGCGGGCAACCACGATAGCGGAAACGCTTTGCGAAACGTGGAGGAGAGACCCGAAAATCTCTACACCTTTGACGATACCTGGCGCTCCTACTCCTTTGGCGACGTGGTCATCACGGGCAGCGAGCGTCCCGACCCCGACACGCTCCGCCTCAAGGAGAGCGACCTCAACATCCTGCTTCTGCACGGGCAGGAGCGAGGCGGAAAGGGAAGCGGACGGGAGGACGTCATCTCCTTTTCCGCCCTCAAAAACAAGCATATTGATTACATCGCCCTCGGGCATCTTCACGAGTATCGCACGGCACAGATCGATCCCCGCTGCACCGCCTGCTACAGCGGCTGCCTTGAGGGGCGCGGCTTTGACGAGTGCGGAGAAAAGGGCTACGTCCTGCTCGAAACCGCGAAGGGCCGTATCACGCAACGCTTCGTGCCCCTGGCCTACCGCCGCCTGCACACCGTTTCCTGCGACGTTGGCGAGTTCGCGACGCAGCTCGAGCTTGAGGAGAGGCTGCTTTCGGCCGTGGAGCAGATCCCCGCGCGCGACATGGTCAAGGTGATCCTTACGGGCAAGGTTCCCGCCGAGGCGCAAAAGGACACGGCACACCTTTTGCAGGTGCTGGCCGAGCGCTTCTACTTTGCCAAGCTCGCCGACGAGACGCGACTTCTGATCCGTCCCGAGGACTACCGCAACGACATTTCCCTCAAGGGTGAGTTCGTGCGCCGCGTGATGGCGTCGAGCCTTACCGAAACAGAAAAAGAACGCATCATCGCCTGCGGCTTCCGCGCGCTGAGCGGAGAGGAGATCGGAATATGAAGCTTTTACGTTTGCACATCGAAAACTTCGGCACGCTTGCCGATTATGACCTCGACCTTCGGGAGGGACTCAACTTGCTCTATCAGCCCAACGGCTGGGGCAAGAGCACGCTGGCCGTCTTCATCAAGGCCATGCTCTACGGCCTTCCCACCTCGTCCAAGCGCTCGCTGGACGAGAACGAGCGCAAGAAATACACCCCCTGGCAGGGCGGCGTCTACGGCGGAAGCCTGGAGTTCGTCTGCCAAAAGGGTGCCTTCCGCGTGGAGCGCTTCTTTGCGGCCAAGGAGAGCGGCGACACCTTTGCCCTCTTTGATCTTGCCACCAATCTGCCCTCCAACGCCTTCTCCGCCTCTCTTGGCGAGGAGCTCTTCGGCGTGGACGCCGACGGCTTTGAGCGCACCACCTATCTCTCCCAGCGCGAGACGGGTCCCGTGGGCGGCAACAACAGCATTTCCGCAAAGCTTGGCAACCTGCTTGACGACGTGGACGACATCGGCAGCTTTGACGAGGCGCTCGAGGCGCTGGAAAAGCGCAGACGCTTCTACGTAATGACCGGAAACCGCGGCGCTATCGCCGAGGCCGAGCAGGAGAAGCTGGAGAAAACGCACGAGGCCGAGCGGCTCTCTCTCGTACGCGAAGCCCTGCAAGCCCAGGAGGAAGAAAGACGCGCTCTGGCGGACGAGCTTGGTGCACGCCAAAAGCTTCTTGAGGCAGCGCAGGAGCAGCTCCGCGAGGTCGGTGCTTTGCGTGAGCGCGCGGCACAGATCGAGCACAAGAACCGCATGATGGAGGAGCTCTCCGAGCTGACCCGACAGAAAAAGACCATCAAGGAGGCCTTTGGGGGACTGATCCCCACGGCCAGTGAGTATACCGAGGCCAACCGCGTGTACGAGGAGCTGAAAAGCACGCACGCACGTCTTGGCGCCATTCCCACCGTTTCTCCCGACGCCGAGGCACTTGCCGACCTGCGCCGCAAATATCCGCGCGGCGTGCCTGCGCGTGAGCGCATCGACAAGCTTTCGGCAGCCAACGCCCAGCTCCGCGCCCTGCGCGAGCGCCGTGCCGTGCTGGAGAGCGCACAGACGTCCGATCCTTCAGACGTTCGCTTTGCCGACGGCATTCCCGCGGATGCGCGCATCGAAGCAGGCTTTGCCCGTCTCGGCGAGGCCAAAAAGCATCGGCAGAACGCCGTTGGCTACGAGGAGCGTTTGCGCGCGATCCCCGAGAAGAAGCCCATGCTTCCTCTTTCGATCGCGGCCATCGCCGTCGGTGCCGTTGGTCTGATCCTTGCCTTTATTCCCGCCCTGGGCGGCGCGCGACTGGCACTTGGTCTGGTCGGTGCGCTCTTCCTTCTCGCGGGAGCGATCCTTCTTCCCACCACGCTCCGCCGCAATAAGCAGCGCGACCTTGACGTGGCCCGTCTTGAGCGTGCCATCGCCAAGAACCGTGCGGCAGAGACGGCCGCCCTGCAGGAGGTCGCGGCATTCCTTGACGAATACGGCATGTCTCCTGCGGAGGATCCCGACCGCGCGCTTGCCGAGCTGCGCGCTCTGGCCACGCAGTATCGCGCGACCCTGCGTCAGCGCGAGCGCATCGCCGCCGAGCTTGTTGAGGTAGACAAGCGCTACGACGCCTTTTTGGAGTATCTGCGCGCGTCCTTCCCCAGCACGCCGCGCAAGGAGGACTACCAGGAGGAGCTGGACACGCTCCTGCAGGAGTCCACGCTGCTTGCCCGTCTGGAGGCGGACGAGCACCGTCGCATCAACGACCGTGCCACGGCCGAGCAGGCCATCAAGGATCTGCAGGAGCAGCTTTTGCCCTTCCTGCGCCGCTACGATCCGCAGGGTAAGCTTCGCGCAGGGGATTGCCTTGCCGCCATCTCCGAGCAGATGGCCGAGCATCACCGCCTCAGCGCCGATCTGCAGCGCAAGGAGCGTCAGCTTCGTCAGTTCATGCAGGAGAAAAAGCTGGACGGCAATGCAGTGGCCGTGACCACCGAGGAGATCGACCGCATCCGCGCCGACGAGATCCGTTTGCAAAAGGAGATCGCCGCCCTGCAGGAAAAGCAGGCCAACCTCACGGGTGCCATTGACCGTCTGGAGACCGAGGCCGACCGTCTGCCCGCCGTCAACGAGCAGATCCGCGAGCTGACCGAGCGCATTTCGCGCTATAAAGAAAACAGCGCCACCATCTCGGCCACCGAAAAGTTCCTTTCGGAGGCAAAGGTCGCGCTTTCCACGCGTTATCTTGGCGGCATGCAGGAGAGCTTTGACAAATTCATGGCGCATCTTCTGGGCGACTCTGCTCCCGAGTCCGCGCTGGACGCCTCCTTTGAGGTCCGCCTGCGCGAAAAAGGACAAAGCCGCACGATGGAGAGCTTCAGCCGCGGCTGGAGAGACACGGTGCGCTTCTGCCTGCGCTTAGCCCTTTCGGACGCCCTCTACGCCGAAGGCGAAAAGCCCTTCCTCCTCCTGGACGACCCCTTCGTCAACCTGGACGAGCAACGCCTTGCCGCCGCGCGCAAGCTCCTCTCCGCGCTCTCAAACGACTACCAGATCCTCTACATGATGTGCCACGCCGACCGCAAATGATCGCGGCGTGTGGGGGAGACGCGGGGTTTTTGTGGGGGACGCGATTGATTCGAGGGGTCTTTTGAAAAAGACCCCTCGAGCTCCCCCAAAACTCCCCTGAAAAAAGATATTGCTACCCATGGAAGGAAGTGCGAACAACGCGCTTCCTTTTTCTATGCCGCGAAGGGGAGTTTTTGCGTACCCGTACTGCAATACAGACTTTGGTTTGTGCCCCTCTCGCTTATGGACTTCTTCGAAGCCTCGCCCTACGGGAAGTAAGCGAACGGTGGGGGTTAATATTAGCCTCCCTTTACACAAGGGAGCCTT
>JAFNVK010000127.1 GCA_017379815.1 Clostridia bacterium | reverse complement strand
GGTATCGCCAAGGGCGTTAAGAAGATCGTGCTGATGCTTTCCTATCCCTCCGATGAGGTTGGAAACCATCTCGTCAGCCTCGACGCTCTGGACGAGAAGGGGATCGATCCTTACAAGGACGTTCTGAACCTGGAAAAATACCGCGATTGCTTTGGCTATGAGAAGCATCCCTTCACGGGCGTGGACTACGTGGAATTCTACGATCAGCTCGTGCGTGAGAACGGTGCGGAGTGCGAGTTCGTTTTCGCCAACGATCCTCGCGCGATCCTTTCCTATACCGACAAGGTCCTCAACTGTGACATCCACACCCGTCAGCGCACCAAGCGCCTGTTGAAGGCCGCAGGAGCAAAAACGGTTTACGGCATTGATGAGATCCTGAATGCTCCCGTCAACGGAAGCGGATACAACGCACAGTACGGTCTGCTCGGCTCCAACAAGGCAACCGAAACGCAGGTCAAGCTCTTCCCCCGCGAGTGCCAGTCGCTGGTCGAGGATATTCAGGCAAACATCTTCAAGGCAACGGGCAAGCTCGTTGAGGTCATGGTCTATGGCGACGGCGCCTTCAAGGATCCCGTCGGCAAGATCTGGGAGCTGGCCGACCCGGTCGTTTCTCCCGCATACACCGCAGGTCTTGAGGGTACGCCCAACGAGCTGAAGCTCAAGTACCTGGCCGACAACGATTTTGCCGATCTCTCGGGCGAGGCGCTCAAGGACGCGATCCGCGAGAAGATCAAGGAGAAGGACGGCAACCTCGTAGGACAGATGGTTTCCGAGGGAACCACGCCCCGTCGTTTGACCGACCTGATCGGCTCGCTTTGCGATCTGACCTCCGGCTCGGGTGACAAGGGAACGCCCATCGTGCATATCCAGGGCTACTTCGATAACTATACCACCGAATAAGCATGTATAAAAGAACCTCGGCGCGCCGTTTGTTTACGGCGCGCCGACTTTTTTTCTTTTTTACTGAATATTTTCATTCCTCTTGACACGATAATAAAAATGTGATAATATGGTATTGAAAACCACATTTGAAAAGGAGAACCGATGAAACGAACCAAGCTGGCAGACCGTATCCTGCCCGATTACACCAACGGAGAAGAATTGATGAACATGATCTCCCATATTGTGGGGGGAGGCCTTGGCGTGGTGGCACTCGTTCTGTGCGTCACCTTCTCGGCGATCCGCCACAACCCCTGGGGCGTGGTGGGAAGCGCGATCTACGGGGTGTCGCTCATTCTGCTTTACACCTCGTCCAGCGTCTATCACGGACTCCGTCCCGGCATGGGGAAGAAGGTCATGCAGGTCATCGACCATTGCACCATCTATTTCCTCATCGGCGGAACCTATACGCCCATTCTGCTTTGCTCGATCCGTCCGGTTTCTCCCGCATGGGCGTGGGTGTTGTTTGGCATCGTTTGGGGACTTGCCGCCATGGCGACCACCTTTACGGCGATCGATCTGAAGAAGTATTCCGTCCTCTCCATGATCTGCTATATCGGCATGGGCTGGAGCGTGGTGATCGCGGCCAAGACCGCCATTGAGGCAATGACCGTTCCCGGATCGCTCTGGTGCCTCGCGGGCGGCATCCTCTATACCGTTGGCGCCGTGCTTTACGGACTGGGCAAAAAGAGAAGGTATATGCATTCGATCTTCCACCTTTTCGTGGTGGGAGGAAGTGTTGCGCAGTTTATCTGCATCTTCTTCTACGTCCTTTGACCGAAAAAAGGAAAAAACTCCCCCGCGGCGCCCGCCTGGTGCAGGTGCTTCGGGGGAGATTTTTTGTCTTTCTGCGGTCAGCCGTTTGCCGAAAGAGCTTCGGCCTCGGCGAGCCAGAGCGTGCTTGCCGCATCCGAGGGCATGGTCCAATCGGTGCGCGGAGAGATGCCAACCGAGCCGACCTTCGGGCCGTCGGGGAGGCAGGAGCGCTTGAACTGCTGGGTGAAGAAGCGGCGCAGGAAGACCTTGAGCCACTTGAGCAGCTCCTCGGCCGAATACAGCTCGCCCAGCGCATAGCGCGCCATGCGGTAGAGCTTGGCAGGGGAGAAGCCGTAGCGCAGCATATAGTAAAGGTAGAAGTCGTGGATCTCGTAAGGACCGACCAGATCCTCGGTCTTTTGGGCAATGTTGCCCTCGTCGTCGGCAGGGAGCAGCTCGGGGGATACGGGCGTGGCAAGCACGTCGCGCAGAGCGGCGGCAAGCGTGGCCTGTCCATCCTCTTCCGCCTGCGTGGCGCAGTAGGCCACCAGATGGCGGACCAGGGTCTTGGGTACGCCTGCGTTAACGCCGTACATCGACATATGGTCGCCGTTGTAGGTTGCCCAACCAAGCGCAAGCTCGGAGAGGTCTCCCGTGCCGATCACCATGCCGCCCGTGGCGTTGGCCAGATCCATCAGGATCTGCGTACGCTCGCGCGCCTGGGCGTTCTCGTAGGTCACGTCCCGATTGGCAGGATCATGCCCGATGTCGGCAAAATGCTGATTGACCGCGTCAAAGATATCCACGGTGCGGAACTCGGTGCCCAGCTCCTCGCAAAGCAGGGTCGCGTTGGTGCGCGTTCTCGCGGTCGTGCCAAAGCAGGGCATGGTTACGGCGAGAATATCGGTTGCGGGGCGGCCGAGCTTTTTCATCGCGCGGTCGGTAACGAGCAGGGCCAGGGTGGAGTCAAGTCCGCCCGAGATGCCGATGACCGCCTTGCGCGCACCTGCGCGGGAAAGACGGACGGCCAGACCCTCGGCCTGCGTTTCGAGAATGCTTTGGCAACGTGCCGCACGCTCCTCGGGATCTGCGGGAACGAAGGGAAGGGGCGCGATCCTGCGGGTCAGGGTGGCGTCCTTTAAGGGAAGCGAAAAGGGAACGACGGTATAGTCTGCGGCATCGGAGAGGAAGACGTTGCTCCGTCTGCGATCCGCGACAATGCGCTCAAGGTCGATCTCGGTCACGGTCAGACGCTCGCCGCACAGGGGCTTGCGCTCGGCCAGAAGCGTGCCGTTCTCGCAGAGCAGGGCGTGTCCGCCGTAGACGGCGTCGGTCGTGGACTCGCCGTCTCCTGCCGAGGAAAGCACGTAGGCGCAGAGGGCACGTGCCGACTGGGCACGCACGAGAAGCGTGCGGTATTCGGCCGCGCCGACTCCTTCGGGGGATGCGGCGGGGTTGCAGATCAGCGTAGCACCTGCTGCGGCGTGTGCCGAGGAAAGCGGATAGAGCGAGACCAGATCCTCGCCAAGCTCCACGCCAATGCGAAGCGCAGGCATTTCCTCGCAACAGAAGAGCAGCTGCGTGCCGAAGGGGATGGAGTAGTCAAAGCCGGGAAGCGTGATCTCGTCGGTCTCGTCGGGGGCGGGGAAGAGCTGTCTGCTCTGCCCGTACGGGAGAACGGCCTTGGGAACAAGACCGAGGAGTCTTCCGCCCAGCGTGACGGCGGCGCAGGAGAAGAGCCTGTCACCAACGGCTACGGGGAGACCGAGGATGGAAAGCAGGGAGAGCTTGCGCGTCTCCTTGCAATAGCTGCGCAGGGCGTCAAGCGCACCGTTTTGCAGGGTGGGATAGGTCAACAGATCAGCGCTTGTCGCGCCCACGAGCGAAAGCTCGGGAAAGACCAGCACGCGCACGCCGAGGCGATCGGCATCCTTGGCCAGCTCCAGCATCCGCTGCAGATTGTCCGTGGGGGAGGCCGGAGTCACGCGTGGCGTGGCGGCGGCAACCTGAATAAAACCGTTTTTCATAAACCTCTTTCGTCCTTTCCGGCCTGCCGGGGCAGGCGCTGAAGTAAAGGCTTTCTTTCATTACCCTTATTATAACGAATCTTTTTGCCAAATACAAGCATTTTTTCGTATTTTTTCTTCCCTTGGCGAAAAAAAGCCGGCTTTTTTCCCCGGTGCTTGACAAAGGATGGCGAATTCGCTATAATAAAGGGGCAAAAAGGAACAGCACCTTGCCCATTGCAAAGTGCTGTTCTGTGTACGGGAGTTGGATTCAGTTCTGGCTGTGTGCTTCCATGTAAGCAACGACATCGGCGATGGTGACGAACTTGTGAATGTCGTCATCCTCGATCTCAACACCGAATTTGTCCTCGCAGAGCATAACCAGATCTGCAAGCTCGATGGAGTTAACACCAAGATCGTTTGCCAGCTCGGATTCCATGGTAATCTCATCGGGATCAAGCTGCAATTCCTCTACCAAAAGGTTCTTCAGTGTTTCAAACATGATTTTTCCTCCGAAAATGTATTTCACGGTAGTTTGACTGAGGGGATCTCAGCACATACGCACATTATATCGCATTTTTAGTCGTTTGTCAAGTAAAATTTCATTATAGCGGCAGATTTTTCAAATTTTTTAACTATTTTCGCCAAAGCTTTTTACGGCGTATATACAAAACAAACAAGCAATAAAGAAAGGAGAGTGAAAGATATGGGCATATTGCACAACAGGCCTTTTGCGGCAGGCGCTTGCTTTGCTGTTCTCATGAGCCTGCTTTTGCAGGGGAGCGGGGCTGCTTGCAAGTGGATCGCGGTGATTGGCGCTCTCATTTTGCTCCTTTTTCTTCTCCTCTTTCTAAAAAAGCGGAAAAAGCCGATCGGCAATGCACATCTTTCCGCCGCGATTGCGCTTCTGCTCTCGGCGCTTCTTCTCGCTTCGTCCGCGATCTTCTTTGACCTGCGCTACGCCGCCGCTGCGGAGGGGATCGGACAAGAGAGCGAGCTTGAGGGAACGGTGCTTGAGCGCGTGCAGTCCACGGCCTATTCGGCACAGCTCGAGGTGCGCATCACGAGGCAGAACGGAACAGATTGCTCCTACCTCGCGATCCTGGACACGGCCTACGCTACCTCGCTTCAGCGCGGCGACCGCTTTCGTCTGACGGCGACCCAGCGCGCC
>JAFNVK010000126.1 GCA_017379815.1 Clostridia bacterium | reverse complement strand
CTTGATGCGCTCAAGCGCCCGAGGACTGCTGTTGCAGTAATTGTCTACGATAATGATATCCTCTCCTGCCGCGAGCAGCTCAACGGCCGTGTGCGAGCCAATGTAGCCGGCGCCGCCGGTAACTAAAATTGCCATATCGATTCCCTTTCTTATCTACCTTGTTTGGTTGCTCCTTAACTGATTTCATTATAGCAAACAAACGCTGAAAAGTAAAGCGATTTGCAGAAAAATATCGGGAACTTTTTTACTGCAAATAAAAATGGGAATCCTTTTGGCACTGTGAAGAAAAAAGAGGAGCAATTCGCAAAAAGAATAAGCAAATTCTATTGACAAATCCTATATTTTGTGCTATAATGTCTCGAATGATACAAAAAGGAGACTTTTATGACACCGAACGCACAAGAATGGCGCAGAATATGGGCGATGCCTCTCTTTGGCGGGATCGACCGCGAAAAGGCAGAGGCGATCCTTCGTGAGCACGGATGCACCACCTGCTCCTTTGCCGACGGAGAGGTTTTGATGTCTCCCGACGTGCACCAAAAGCGGATCGGCATTCTGCTCAAGGGTGAGGCTACGGTTACCACTCCCGATCCCGGCAAGGAAACGCTTTTGCGCTTTCTCTCCGCCGACGAGCCCTTCGGTATTGCCAATCTCTTTCTGGACACGCCCTTTGTCAGCATCATTCGGGCAAAGGGAGCTTGTAAGGCCTTCTTTCTGACCGAGGAGGCTGTTCGCGCGCTGTTGGAGAGTGACCGCGTCTTCCTCTATCGGTATCTCTCCTTCCTCTCGGGAAGGATCTGCTACCTCAACCGCAAGATCGGCTACCTCACCGCAGGAACGGCAGAGCGGCGGCTGGCACTCTATCTCTCCTCTTATTCCCTTGCGGAGTTTTCGCTCAATACCTCGATCACTTCACTCTCCGAGCTTCTGGACATCGGTCGCGCCTCGCTCTATCGCGCCTTTGACAAGCTCTGCGAGGACGGTCTGATCGAAAAGGACGGACGAAGGATCCGCATTCCCGACATGGAAGCCCTGCTTCAAGCATATCAATAAATCCAAAACGCACAAAGAAAGGTATGATGAACATGAAAAAGTTTAAGCTGTTTACGTTGATGATGGCTCTTTTGCTGCTTGCCCTGCCCCTTGCGGCCTGCAAGCCCGAGACGACTGATCCCGAAGCCCCCGAGCGCAAGCTCACCGTTGATCTGGATCTGACGGCAGAATGGAATAAAGTAACCACAGAGAACTCCCTCGTTCAGGGCTGTGTGGTGGTGCGCAAGGAGTTCCTTGCTGAGAATCCTGACGCCGTTGCCGCATTTCTGAATGCTTACGAGGCGTCGATCGCCTTTTTGAACGAGTCCACCGACGAGGCCGCCCAGATGGTGGTTGACGCAGGCATCTTCTCCAGCGCCCCCGTGGTCAAAAAGGCGGTTCCCAAGAGCAACGTCCGCTACGTTGAGGGAGAGGCCATGAAGACCGCTATGCAGAACTATCTCTCGATCCTGCACTCCATCAATCCCGCGTCGATCGGCAACGCCCTGCCCGGTGACGATTTCTACTATACCCCCGTTGAGCCCAACGCCTCTGCCGATCTTTCGGGTGTGAAGGTCAAGGTCTATACCCTCAACGGCACCACCGGCTTTGGTATGGCTAAGCTGATGAAGGACGCCGCCGAGGGCAATGCGGCGCTTGACTACACCTTCACGGTCAAGACGGATGCCGCTGACGTGCTTGCCGCACTGATCAACGGTGACGCCGATATCGCGGCACTTCCCACCAACGCCGCCGCAAACCTTTACAACAAGACGGGCGGAAAGGTCGCGATCCTTGCCGTCAACACGCTCGGATGCCTCTACCTGATGAACAACACGGGTGTTGCCGTGACCTCGATTGCCGACCTGAAGGGAAAGACGGTCTACGTTCCCGCACAGAACCCGACCTTTATCTTCACGTATCTCTGCCGTCAGAACGGTCTTGTCGTTGGCGAGGACGTGATCATTGATTCCACCACCTATTCCACGCCCGCCCTTCTCCGTGACGCTGTTGCGGCAGGTGAAGTGGACTACGCCGTTCTTCCCGAGCCGATGGTCACCATCGCACAGAACGCCGCCGCACAGGCGAATGCTCCGCAAAAATGAATCTGCTTCGACGGTTGATCCGCTCGCGAGCGCTTCGCCTCCTGCTCGTCACTGCCTTCTGGCTCGGCGTTTGGGAGGTCCTGGCGCTTGCCGTGGCAAAGCCCTTGCTCCTTCCCGATCCCATAAGCGTTTTTCGGTGTTTGTTCACCCTTTTGGGAACGGTTGAGTTTTACCGCGTGACCGCGAATTCCCTGCGCAATATTCTGGCAGGCTTTTTGCTGGCCGCGGTTGGGGGTGCGCTTCTTGCGGCACTTACCTCGCGCATCTCTCTTCTGCGCGCTCTTTTACAGCCCGTTATGGCCGTGGTCAAGGCAACGCCGGTGGCATCCTTCATTATTCTGGCCATGCTCTGGATGGGAACGGCCAAGGTGCCCTCCTTTATTACGGCACTCATCGTTTTGCCGGTTGTCTGGACCAATCTTGACATCGGCTACAAAACGGTTGATCCCTCGCTCCTGGAAATGACGAAGGCCTACCGCTTTTCTCCTTGGAGACGCTTTCGCTATCTTACGCTTCCTACTCTGCGCCCCTATTTCGTTTCCTCCGTCCGCATGGCGATCGGCCTTGCCTGGAAGGCGGGGGTTGCCGCCGAGATTCTGGTGATGCCCAAAAGCTCGATCGGAACCATGATCGGCGAGGCAAAGCAATATCTGGAGACGACAAGCATGTTTGCCTGGACATTGACGGTGGTTTTGCTCAGTATCCTGATCGAGTTT
>JAFNVK010000125.1 GCA_017379815.1 Clostridia bacterium | reverse complement strand
TCCGAGCTTCCCTGCCACATATCTCCCGAGGAAAGCAGGAGCGTGCGCGAGGAAAGCGACGCCGCACGGCGCAGATAGGTGGTCAGCTCGTCCACGCCCTCACTTGAATTGGTATCGTCAAATACCCCGTGCAGATCGTTGATGGCATAAAGATCCAGGGAGATAATCAAATACTCGCCGCAATCGTCGCAGTAACCGTTGTCGTCGCCGTCGGCGTGCGCCGAGGGATCGACCGTATCCGAGGGAGCCTGTGGGGGTGGAGCCGTCCGACAGGAGCAAAGAAGCAAAAGAAGAAGCGCCAACGCAAGCGCAAGACGTGCTTTCAACGCCGTATACCGCCTTTCCGCCAAGGCCTTTTGCCAAGGCATACCTTATTCTAACACGTCTTCCCTGCCTTGTCAAGAGTGCCCCTTTCCCAAAAAAGGATCTTCCCAGCCTTGTCAAGAGTGCCCCTTTTCCACCGTGCAGAAAAAAAGCGGGTGCCCCAAGCGCAAAGCGCGCGGAAGCACCCGTAAAAAGCTATACCGTTAGTGTTCGCCGTCTTCCTTGCCAAGCAGCTCGGCATCGATCAGCGAAAGGCCGCACCCCTCGCAGAGTGAGGTCTTCTTGCCGTACACGCGTCCGCAGGCCGCGCAGAGGTATCCCGTTTTCCCGTCCGCATCCAGATTGATGGGATAAGGCAGACCGTGCAGGCGGACCAGGCGGTCTCCCTCGCGGTAATAGAGATAGCTTCCCGGCTTTTCTTCAATGCGCAGGCGCACGCTTCGGCCGTTCGGTCGGCGCAGGCGAAGCACCTTGTGCAGGCGGAAATCATAGGACGCTCTCCCTCGCCCGGGATCCTGCGACGGCGCATAGTCGCGCGAAAGCCCCGACGAAGTCAGCACGCCCGACAGCGTCCTTTGAAACAGGACGAGACGGAGACGAAAGAGGAAGAAGCCAACGACCGCCCCCGCAAGAAGCCAGAGGGCAAGCCTCCAGCCGAGGATCTGCCGCTCGGGTGGATAGGTAGCGTGATTGGCGTTGTACGCCCACGCCCCCGTTCCCCAAAGCAGGACCCAAAGCAACCAAAGAAGCAGACCTTTGAGATCCCGACGGAGCACGAACCTCCGCAGGTCCCGATTTTGCTTGGGAATACGCACGGTGCTCTCCTTTCCGTCAACTCGTCAAGCGCAGCGATCCGCGTTTGGCGTTTACTTCGCGTTGTTGACCGTGAAGGTCATGGTCTTGAAATCGATCTCGGTGACGCGGGTGGTGTTTCCGTTATTGTGGCCGGCCTTATAGATATTTCCGGCAGGCAAATGATCGAGCAGCCACTGCGTGTAGGTCTGCGGCTTTGCGTGCGTTTCAAAGAGCCTGTCGCCGCAGGTAAAGAGAGCGTAGGTGGGGTTCACGTTCTGGTAGAAGGGGGTCGTTGCGCCAACGTGAACGCCGTGGTGCGGCGTCTGCACGACGTCACTCTGCAATCCCTCGCCGTAGGCCTTGACCATGCCGGTGCAGTGTCCCGTGCAGGCGTCACCCGTCATCAGGACCGTCTTGCCGTCAATGGTCAGGCGCGTCACGAGAGACGCGGCGTTGGTGCTGCTGGTGTCCAGAATGCGAGCGGAGGGCAGATGGTCTGCCGTGGTGAAGAAGACCTCCACCAGAACGTCTGCCATGTAGAACTTCTGTCCCGTGAACAGGCTGTAATGCTTGGTCGTGGGAGAAGCCTCCTTGAGCTGGCTGATCAGTCGGGCGTCACTTCCGTCCATATCGTCGTAGCCGCCGGCGCCCATATCCACGGTAACGGGGTTGAAGAAGAGCTTTTCGATCGTCACGAGGGAGGTCTTAACGTACTTCTTCATGAAGTTCGGCCAGAAGCCGATGTGGTCGCCGTGGGTGTGCGTGATGAGCCATGCCGAAACGGTCACCTTGCTCAGGCCGTTCTCCCGTGCGATGGAGGAAAGGAGCTGGTAAAGCTTGTCGGCGTCGCAGGACTGCTGTCCGCCGTCATAAATAAGGAAGGTACCGTCAGCCAGCAGGTAGACCATGGACATACCGTTCTGGAAGTAGTGCGGCTCTCCGCTGTCGGCCACGCCGATGAGGTATCCCTTCGTGTCGCAGACCTTGGTAAAGCTCGGCTCGTCCGTGGTGGTGGGCAGGTAGGCGTCACGCTTTTGCAGATAGGTGATGCGCAGGGTGGAAGTGTGGTAGGAAACGAAATAGACGTAGGAGCGGTTCTTCTCGTAATACGTACCGAAGCGCGCGTCGCCGATGCGGTGGGAATCTTGCTTTTGCAGGCCAAGGTCCTCCATGCGGGAGAAGAAGCGGTTGGCCTCTGCGGCGCCGACCTTGCTGACGTAATACTGCGTAGCGTTCAGGCCCTCGGCAGGGCGCATCGTGCCGACCTCAGCCTTTGCGTCAGGCTCAATGGCAGGAAAAGCGGAAAGCGCGTAGGTGCGGTCGTACTCCCTGCAGCTGTATTCCTCGATCACGATCGTCTTGCTTGCATAGGCGTCGATCATCAGATCCACCAGAGCCGCAAGTGCCTTGCCCATGGGAACGTCGGCATAGGAGAAGACGTAAAGATCCTCGCCCACGCGGCCGATGACGTAGTCACCCATGCGCACGCTGTTGGCCGAGAAGTCCTCGACGCCGATCGTTGCGGGGCTTACACCCACGTAGATGCGGTGCAGGTCATCGTATTTGTCGGTCAGCTTGCCCAGCTTGACCATCTCGATCTCCTTCTTAGTCTTGTTGCGCAAAGAGGTCTGAGCGGCAGAGATCTTGGTCACAAGCTCGGTGCTTGCATTGTCCGGATAGACGATGCAATACTTGAAGGCACCGTCGGCAAAGACCGTCAGCGGAATATCCTTCTCGGGATCGTCCGCGGGATCGGTCTCGGGATCCGTCTCCGGCTCGGTCACAGGATCGGTCACGGGATCGGTCACGGGGTCGGTCGCAGGATCGGTCTCTACGGGCGTATCGCTCGGCTGGCAAGCCACAACAAAGGCCTGAAGCCCAAGCAGCAGAGCAAGCAAAAGGCTCGCTCTCTTGATGGCGGTCAATTTCATGGTTCGTTCTCCTCGTTTCGCAAATTGAAGACCGACGGCGCACTCTGGCGGAGCGGAATTCTGTTCCTTTATTATAGCAAAGAAGCGCCCTCTTGTCAAGAAAAAATGCAAATTGCAGGAGCGCAAAATTCCCAAAGGGAGAGGACTTTCGGGGAAAACGAAAAAAATTTTTACTTTTTTTCAAAAAGGTCTTGCAATTTGAAACAGTTTGTGCTATATTATACGAGTATGGATGAAAATATGTGCGCACCCTCTCAGGCGCCGTTTTTCGCTGACATCGAAATTCAATAGGGAGGTGAACAGAATGCCGAACATCAAATCCGCAAAGAAAAGAGTTAAGGTCATCGACACGAAGACGATGCAGAACAAGATGCACCGCACCGCGATGAAGACCGAGATCAAGAAGTATGACGCCGCTCTTGCTTCCGGTGATATGGCAGCCGCTCAGGCAGCTTACAAGGCCGCTGTGAAGAAGGTTGACCAGGCAGCCGCTTACGGAATCATCCACAAGAACGCTGCTGCTCACAAGAAGAGCCAGTTTACAAAGAAACTCAACGCCATCAGCAAGTGATGCAAAATAGATCGTGGGGAAACGCTTCGACTCAGGGAGCGCTTCCCCACCTTCTTTTTTTCTCTGCCGCAGGAAACGCACGCGCCTTGACAGCCGACGAAAAAGGTGCTATAATAAGCGTAATTCTGTATGCCGTGCATCGTCTTTGCCGAAAGGAGTCTGCCATGCTCTGTCACCGTCTCGAGGATCTTATCGGAAATACCCCCCTGCTCCACGCCGAGCGGTATGCCGAGCGCTACTGCCCCGCCGCGTGCCTGCTGTGCAAGCTGGAGTCCTTTAACCCCACGGGGAGCGCCAAGGACCGCGCCGCCCTCTTTATGCTCGCGGATGCGGAAAAGAAGGGGCTTCTCTGCCCCGGCGCCGTTCTGATCGAGCCCACCAGCGGAAATACGGGGATCGGGCTTGCCTCGCTCGCCGCGGCACGCGGCTACCGCCTGATCCTGACCATGCCCGACACCATGAGCGAGGAGCGCCGCCGTTTGCTCTCTGCCTACGGCGCCGAGATCCTGCTCACCCCCGGGAAGGACGGTATGCAGGGCGCGATCGACAAGGCGCACGCGCTCGCCAAGGAGCTCCCGAACGCCTTTATCCCCTCGCAGTTTGACAATCCCGCCAATCCCGACGCGCATTTTTGCACCACGGGGCCCGAAATTCTCCGCGATTGCGGTGACGGACCGCTGCTCTTCGTGGCAGGCGTGGGCACGGGCGGAACGCTCACGGGCGTTGGACGCTGCCTCAAGAAAGCCAATCCCAAAACGCGCGTGGTCGCCGTTGAGCCGAAGGCCTCCCCCGTCCTCTCGGGCGGCGCGAGCGCACCCCACGGTCTGCAGGGCATCGGCGCAAACTTTGTTCCCGAAAACTTTGACGCCTCGGTCTGCGACGAGATCCTCTCGGTGAGCGAAGAGGACGCCTGCCTCGCCGCGCGCCGCCTCGCCAAAAGTGAGGGCCTGCTCGTGGGCATCTCCTCGGGCGCCGCGCTCCACGCGGCCACCCTTATCGCAAGCCGCCCGGAGAACGCCGGCATGACCGTAGTCGTCCTCCTCCCCGACACGGGCGAGCGCTACCTCTCCACGCCTCTCTTTGCGGACTGACCCTCTGACGCAAGGGACGCGCAAAAGGGCGCGGTTGATTCGAGGGGTCTTTTGGAAAAGACCCCTCGAGCTCCCCCAAAACTCCCCAAACAAAAAGGATTGAATACCCATGGAAGGAAGTGCGAACATAGCACTTC